>NZ_CAXBOC010000381.1:0-5845 GCF_963976465.1 uncultured Cyclobacterium sp.
AAATTTTTAGCTGTTTTATACTTTTAACAAATTTTAAAGTATATAAAATAGTGTAAGTCAGTGATATTTTTTTTATTAGAGCAAATCTTTTCCAAACAGAGATGAAATTACAATCCTTTGCTTTAAAAATTCGTTTAAATGCTAAGTAAGTTTTTAAAGGACGAAGTTAATGCCTTTAAAAGCCATTTAATTTTTGCGATAAAAAATGAAAAATATACGTTCCAAGAGAATATTCACTGACCCCGGCTTAGGCCTTTTTCAACAAGACATAAGGACCTATAATGCTGAAGATTATAAAGTTTGGGAAATCTTATTTAAGAAACAGTCAAAAAAACTGCAGGCCGTTGCTGCGCAAGGGTATTTGAAGGGGGTTCAGGCTCTGCACCTGAATGAAGAAAAAATAGTAAACCTAAAGGAAGTGTCTTACCGATTAGGGATGAACACAGGATGGCGGGTACAGGTGGTCCCGGGGCGGGTTAATGATGGCTTGTTTTTTACTTTACTGCAAGCCAAAAAATTCCCAGTTACTTCTTGGCTAAGAAGTTTGGATGAATTGGATTACCCGATAGCTCCTGATTTATTTCATGATGCTTTTGGCCATCTTCCCTTATTGATGAATGAAAGCTTTTCTCAATTTTTAGAGGGTTTAGCCACTATCTCCTTAAGGTATATCGACAATCCATTGGCTTTAGAATTGCTTGAAAGGGTTTATTGGTACACTGTGGAGTATGGTCTAATTAGGGAGAAAAACGAGATTAAAGCATATGGAGCAGGAATACTTAGTTCCTCCGGTGAAATGCATTATAGCCTTTCGGATGAACCCAGACATTGTGCCTATGAGGTGGAGGCAGTATTGAATACCCCTTTTTGGAAAAATAAATTTCAGGACAGGTATTTTATTGTGAATGGTTTTGATGAGTTAAGGGACTCCCTTCCACTTATCGAGGAAAAAGTAGCCGAACTTTTGCAAAAAGCGGAGTGAAAACGGGTGATTTTAATGGAATTTTTTTAATCTTAGCACATCTTTTTCCATAAAAATCCATTCACCTTTATGTCCGTCCTTATAAAGAAGTTCTTATTGCTAGCATTTTTATTGCCCATCACTTTTATTCTCCAAGCTCAGGAGATTGATAGCTTGGATATTTATTTGGCCATAGGTCAATCCAACATGGCCGGGAGGGCAGAAATCATAGCGGATTTAGAAGCTCCGATAGAAGATGTTTTTCTTTTTACCGGAAAAGAATGGCTGCCGGCCACCAATCCATTAAACCTGTATTCAACAGTTAGGAAAGTGGTGAGCATGCAACGACTAAGCCCTGCCTATGGTTTTGCCAGAAAAATGCATGATTACAATCAGGATAAGAAAATTGGTCTGGTGGTCAATGCCAAAGGAGGAAGTGTAATTGATGAATGGATGCCGGGAACCTTGTTCTTTTCAGAAATTATCTCTCGTGCAAGACTCGCTGCAGAAAGTGGTAAGATCAAAGGCATTATCTGGCATCAAGGCGAAGGTGATGTAAAGGAAGCCGATCAGTACTTGGGGAAAATAAGTCACTTGATTACCGCCCTGCGTGACAGCCTCCATTTACCCGATTTGCCTTTTGTGGCCGGACAATTGTCAGAGGACAAAATTAGCCGAAAGGCGCTTAATGACACTTTGTTAAGCCTTCCGAAGTTGATGCCTCATACTGGACTGGCCCTTTCTTTTGGAACAACTACCTTCGATAGTACCCACTTTGATAGTCCGAGTCAGGTTTTATTAGGAGAGCGATATGCCGATCAAATGATACAATTAATGGAAGCAAAAAATAGTAGGAAGAGTTTTTCTTTTGGTGTATTGTCAGACATACAGTATGCCGACGTTGAAACTGCAGGAAAGCGAAACTACCGGGGGACTTTGGAAACCCTTAAACGAACCATTCCTTTTTTAAACGCCTATGACCTTAAATTTACTGTGCATCTGGGGGATTTAATAGACCGTAATTTTGAAAGTTTCGATGCCCCTTTGTCCATTTTAGAAGAGAGTAAAGCTCCTCTTCATTATGTTTGGGGAAATCATGATTTTTCAGTAACGGATAGCCTTAAACAAAAAGTAGGCAAAAAAGTAGGGAACGAAAATGGATACCATTCCATAGAGGTTGGAGACATGGTATTTATGATGGTCAATGGAATGGACATAAGCATGGAAGGACATCCGGAAGGTTCTACCCAACATGAGGAAGCTTTGATGATGATGGAAGGTTTAGAAGCAGAAGGAGCAAACAATGTGAAGCCTTGGAATGGAGGCGTAGGGGAGGAACAATTGCAATGGATGGAAGCTTTGGTCAATAAAGCAGAGGAGGAGGGAAAGCGTGTGGTGGCGTTTTGTCATTACCCGCTATTGCCGGAAAATGGGCTACATTTACTCAATCACAAAGAAGTGCTGGACAGAATAGGCCATTCCCCAGCCATGGTGGCTTGGTTTTCAGGCCACCATCACGCCGGCAACTATTACAGGGATGAAAACGGCATGCACCACCTGACTTTTTTAGGCATGGTGGAGGCTGAATCTCCTGCACTTGGCGCTATTGTCACAGTGGAGAAAGATAAATTAATCATTCATGGCATAGGAGATGAAGCGGATCGGATCCTGAATTTCAGGTAAATACCATGCCTTTGAATTTTCTTTTCAAAAAGGCCGGAGGACTTTCCGCTTTTGGTACTGGATTAATTTTTATATTTGCTGGCTAAATAGAAAATTATGTACACCCGTTTTGCTAAATTCTTTTACTTCCTTTCAATAGGATTGTTTTTGTTTGTTTTTATGTATGCTTATGCTTCCATGCCGGACTTTGCCACTTACGAGCAAAACAGCAAAGGATTGCCTGTAAAGCAAGTGAGTAAGGAAAGCTTCTTTTACTTTACAGTCATTCTGTTTTTTGTATACAATGTCCTATTGGTGATACCCGGGAAAATGATAGAAATGAAAGGCAGCAATGCCCTACACAGGCTTTTTCCGGTAGGAGATAGTTATAGGGATCGGATTTTAGCATGGATATATTCCTTTATCGGTGTGGGTAACCTATGCCTGAGTATAATGGTCTTTTATATCCATAGCCTTACCAATCAAAATGAGATTAGGAATACTGAATACAATGTTTTCTTTTACCTTGTCCCCATTTTACTGGCTGCATGGGTGATAGGCTTATTTATAGTACTGGTAGGCAAAATGAAACAGGTAAAAACAGGTACAGTTTAAGGCAGAAAACAGTTAAAATATGGCAGGAAACGTACAATACACTGAAGATAGTATAAAATCCCTCGATTGGAAAGAGCATATCCGATTAAGACCGGGTATGTATATTGGTAAGCTGGGAGACGGTAGTGCGCAGGATGATGGTATTTATGTTTTGGTAAAAGAAATCCTTGACAACAGTATCGATGAGCACATGATGGGAAATGGTCGAACCATTGAGGTGAAGATCAGTGAGCACAAAGTCGAAATCAGGGATTATGGTAGGGGAATACCCTTGGGGAAGGTCATTGATTGTGTTTCCAAAATCAATACGGGAGGTAAATATGACTCAGGTGCCTTCCAAAAATCTGTAGGATTAAATGGGGTCGGTACCAAAGCAGTGAATGCCTTATCAGAATATTTTAAGGTTCAATCTTTTAGAGAAGGCCAAACAAAAGTTGCGGAATTCAATAAAGGAGAATTGGTAGAAGATCGTCCGGTGGCCAAAACCTCGGAAAGAAATGGTACCAAGATTGTTTTTTCTCCGGATCCTTCGGTCTTTAAGAACTATCATTTTATACCGGAATACCTTGAAAACCAAATTTGGAATTATGCTTTCCTGAATAGTGGGCTAACCATTAATGGGGTCAAATATTTTTCTCAGAATGGCCTGTTGGACTTATTGGACCGAAAGGTGGATGATGATAGCAGAAGATATCCTACCATACACCTTAAGGGCAATGATATCGAAATGGCCCTAACCCATACCAACCAATATGGTGAGGAGTATTACTCCTTTGTCAATGGGCAGTTTACCACTCAAGGTGGAACACATTTGGCAGCATTTAGAGAGTCTATTGTTAGGTCGGTCAGGGAATTTTTCAAAAAAGATTATGATGCTGCGGATATAAGGCAAGGTGTGGTGGCTTCCATTGCAGTAAGGGTGATGGAACCTGTTTTTGAGTCCCAAACCAAAACCAAATTAGGCTCTCACAGTGTAGGACCTGATGGACCTACTTTGCGGACATTTGTCAATGACTTTGTAAAAGTAGAACTTGACAATTACTTGCACAAACACCCGGATACTGCCAATGCTATACTGAAGAGAATTCTTCAATCGGAGAGAGAAAGGAAAGAAATCTCAGGCATCAAGAAATTGGCCAATGAGAGGGCCAAAAAAGCCAATCTTCACAATAAGAAATTGAGAGATTGTAGGGTTCATTATGATGACAATAAGGCTAAGGAGGAACAGAAGAATGAAACCATGCTCTTTATTACAGAGGGTGACTCCGCATCCGGATCAATCACCAAGTCAAGAAATGTGCAGACGCAAGCAGTATTTTCACTGAGAGGAAAGCCACTCAATTGCTTTGGGATGACCAAAAAAGTGGTGTATGAAAATGAGGAATTTAACCTCTTGCAACACGCCTTGAATATTGAAGATGGGATAGATGGATTGAGGTATAGAAAAATAGTCATTGCCACTGATGCCGATGTCGATGGGATGCACATTCGCTTGTTGATCATGACCTATTTTCTACAATTCTTCCCTGATTTGGTGAAAAATGGACACCTTTTTATTCTTGAAACCCCACTTTTTAGGGTGCGAAACAAAAAAGAAACCATTTATTGCTATTCTGATGAAGAGCGTCAACGTGCCATTCATAAATTAGGTAAAACATCAGAGATTACGCGATTTAAGGGGCTTGGAGAAATTTCTCCCAGTGAATTTGGTGGCTTTATCGGTGAAAATATCCGTTTGGAACCCATTATCCTAAACAAGGAAACTAAAATTGCCGATTTGTTAGGCTTTTATATGGGAAAAAATACGCCTACCAGACAAGAGTTTATTATTAATAGACTGAAGGTTGAAAAAGACCTGGATCTGGGAGCAGAGGATAAGACTAACGGGGAAGAAAGTGAAGAAAAGGAAGTGGCCTAAAGTAAGGTTATTACTCCTGAATTACCCGCGAGTTAGCTGAGCTATAGCTTGTACTAATGTCTAGGGTTTTTGCTTAAGACTCCGCTCAGTATAAGGAGGAATAGAGGCCGATAGGAAATATATTCATACAATATCAACCCAATTATTGGGCTAAAGTATTTTGAGATTGTTCTCAAATACTCAAGTAAAAAATGAAGTTAATTCATGAGTGAAGAAAAAGATTTACCAATGGATGGAGATGAAGGCTTACAAAATGTTGTGCCTGTTTCCGGAATGTATCAAGATTGGTTTTTGGATTACGCTTCCTATGTTATTTTGGAGCGTGCAGTCCCTGCTATAGAGGATGGGTTTAAGCCTGTGCAACGCAGGATCATGCATGCCATGAAGGAAATGGATGACGGCCGTTTCAATAAAGTGGCCAATATCATAGGGCAGTCAATGCAGTACCACCCTCATGGTGATGCCTCCATTGGTGATGCCATAGTGAATTTAGGGCAAAAGGACTTGCTGATAGAAACCCAAGGTAACTGGGGAGATGTAAGGACAGGAGATGGAGCAGCAGCCGCTAGGTATATCGAGGCCCGACTTTCCAAGTTTGCACTTGAGGTAGTCTTTAACCCTCAAACTACAGAATGGCAGCTTTCCTACGATGGAAGAAAAAAAGAACCGGTTACCCTTCCGGAAACAGG
>NZ_CAXBOC010000382.1:0-5840 GCF_963976465.1 uncultured Cyclobacterium sp.
AAAAATATTGGAGTGGTAGTTCAGCTGGTTAGAATGTCCCGACTTTATCGGGAAGGTCGCTGGTTCGATACTTGAAGAATTAAAAATATTGGAGTGGTAGTTCAGCTGGTTAGAATGTCCCGACTTTATCGGGAAGATCGCTGGTTCGAAACTTAAGAATTAAAAAATATTGGAGTGGTAGTTCAGCTGGTTAGAATGCCTGCCTGTCACGCAGGAGGTCGCGGGTTCGAGTCCCGTCCATTCCGCTTAAAGCCTTGGTTTTCCAAGGCTTTTTTTGTTGGTAGAAAACAAATATTATCAATTGCGTTTTAATCCAACCGAAAGATAAAAACTATTGAAAAATCTGGGTGGTATGGTCTTAATACTTTTTATTTCATATTGACATTCCAAACAATGCTAATGTCTAAACTTTCTGAAGGAGCATATCCAAGTATATTATACCTGGAAAACTCCTTCAGAAAATTAAGCTTTTATTAGGATTAACTTATAGGTACTAAACAGGAATACCTTCTGTCTTTTTCATTCGGTCCCAATTTCTATGTTGAGCAATTGCCTTGATAAAAGAATTAGGCTCAGCATTGATTAGAACGGCTTTATCATCTTTAAAATCTTTTACATATGTTTCATCCAATAGATTTTCCCCTTCATTATCTACGGCAATGGCTTTGCAGTGCTTTAAGGCTTCATTGATAAACTTTATGAATTTAGGCGTTTTTGATAATGCCTCAATCGAAGCCTGCCCACCCGGTATGTATATGGCATCAAAAAGAACACTCTCGGTCGTGGTAATACTTGCTCCAACAGGATGATCCATATCAGCATCACATTTTATTGTCCCACCATGAGGGGCAACTATCATGCAAACAGCATTTTCAGCTTCTAAAGCCGATTTCATTTGTTTAAAATCGTCCATTTTAAATCCGTCAGCGGCTAAAAAAGCAATTTTTCGGGTAGCAATGCTATCGAATTTGGTATTGGCTTGACTCAGGGCTGTTGATTTGTCAAGGTAATTTTTTTTAGGTCCGGGTTGATAAGCTGCTACGTTAGCATCAGCCCCTATCGCTTGATTTATCGGTTCCTCTATCTTTTCAGGTACACTAAGCCCTAAATTACCTGCAACTTCTTCAGCCAATTTATTGTCAATTTGAGCAATCATCCATAGCATTCTTTCCTGAATATGCTTGTGATTACATTTACCCAATTCAAAGGAATAGGCATTGGCCACATGGCTTTTTTCCCAATCAGCCAAGCTTCTATAAAAGAGAGCGGGTTGGGAGAAGAAATCGTTGAAACTTTCACTCCTTGCTCTAATTTTATTCCCATCTATTTTTTCTTCATATGAAGAAAATGCTCCCTCTGCCATCTTCGAAAGGTGGGGGCAGCCTCCTCCAAGTGTATTGGGAAAGTAGGCCGTTTGACCCTTCGGAATTTCGGTCTGCATGTGCCCATCCCTTTGGTTATGATGAGCTTTAGCCAGCGGCTGATTGATAGGAATTTGATGGAAATTCGGACTCCCCAACCTAGACAGTTGGGTATCTCGGTAAGAAAATAAGCGTCCTTGAAGGAGCGGATCATTGGTAAAATCTATACCAGGCACAATATTACCAGGCAAAAAAGCTACTTGCTCTGTTTCAGCAAAGAAGTTTTCTGGATTTTTGTTCAAGGTCATTTTTCCAATCACCTTAACGGGAACCATCTCCTCAGGAATCAATTTTGTAGCATCCAACAAATCAAAATCAAATTTGTGTTCATCTTCTTCCGGCACAATTTGCACCCCTAACTCCCATTCAGGAAATTGACCGGAATCAATGGCTTCCCAAAGGTCTCTTCTGTGGAAATCAGAATCTGCCCCACTTATTTTTGTGGCCTCATCCCAGGTAACTGAATGAACTCCTAATACCGGCTTCCAATGAAACTTAACGAAATGCGATTCTCCTTTTTCATTGACCAGACGGTAAGAGTGAATCCCAAAACCTTCCATCATTCGATAACTTCTCGGTATGGCTCTATCGCTCATTACCCAAATCTGATTGTGTAAGGTTTCTGGAGTTAGGGAAATGAAATCATAAAAGGTATCATGAGCCGAGGCTGCTTGAGGTATCTCTTTATTCGGCTCCGGCTTCACAGAATGAATCAAATCAGGAAACTTCATTGCATCCTGAATGAAGAAAATCGGCATATTATTACCAACTAAATCCCATGTTCCTTCTTCCGTATAAAACTTTACAGCAAAACCACGTACATCCCTTGCAAGATCTGTAGAACCCTTGGAACCGGCAACTGTAGAGAATCTTACAAAAACAGGTGTTTTTCTATTGGTATCTGTAAAGATACCTGCTTTAGAATATTGACTGATACTATCATATAATTCAAAGTAACCATGGGCACCACTCCCCCTAGCATGTACAATCCGTTCTGGGATTCGTTCATGATCAAAACTGGTAATTTTCTCCCTAAGAATAAAATCCTCCAGAAGTGAAGATCCCCTTACGCCGGCTTTTAAAGAATTATTGGTATCGTTGACTTTAACCCCTTGCCTAGTGGTTAATTCCTGACCTTTGGGGTTGACTGTAAACTGCTTAAGCTGGTCCGATTTTGAGTGTTTTGCTTCTTCTTTTTTCATATTAAAAATTTTATAGGGTTGATTTAATTGATAAAATTTATAAAATTCACATTGAGCTTCTCCAGCTATTTATAATCTTTTAAATAATGGCTAATATGCAGTTGCCAGAACCCAAAGAAGCATCAGTTTATCCTATTGATAACTCTTCTTTGATAGCTGGAAAAATTTTCTATGATTTATAATACTTTCCCATTGGAATTGGATCAAATCTAAAAGAGATATTAGAATAACTATTGCTCAAAAAATAAAATTATTAGCTCTTTTAAATTATAAATATTTATAATCCTGATTTAGATATAAATTAATTTTTAAAGTCTGTCTATGAGCAAATAAAGTCAAGTGGGTAAACTCGGCGTATTCGGCTAGGAGTCAATCCTTTTCTCCCACCATTCTAGCCATTTACTCTACATCTATGTAACACAACAAATTAATTTATTAGGCACCAGATAACGAAAGAGGCAACATAAATATTAAAACAATAGGGCCCCATTTGAGGTTAAATCTATTAACCTTTACTATTATTTTTCAAACAGTAGTTCAATTAAATGTACCTAGCTGATATAGCCTAACAATGAAAGCCATAAGAGAAATTGATGATTCTGCCCTTTGCATTTACAGAAAAAAATGGGCTAGAGGTTTCAGATACATAAATGAAAAAGGAAAACCTATTAAAGACAAACAGACACTAAAGCGCTTAAAGAATTTGGTCATCCCTCCTATGTGGAGTGATGTCAAGATTTGCAGGTTGGAAGAAGGACATATCCAAGCCACCGGAAGAGACAAAAAAGGCCGTAAACAATACATTTACCATAGTACATATGAGCAAAAATGCCAACTGGAAAAATTCAACAGGCTAATTAATTTTGCGAAGGCATTACCTGCTATCAGAAAAAAATCTTACCGAGCCATCCAATCAAAAGAATGGAGCAAGGAAAAAGTATTGGGACTAATGATATTGATTTTGGATGGGTATGGTATAAGGATAGGCAACAAGTATTACCAAGAAAACAACGACACCACAGGTTTGACAACCTTGCGAAGAAAGCATATGAAAATTGAAGGCGAGGGGATTACCTTCCACTACAATGGTAAGAGTAATATTGATCGAAGTGTGATGATTGACGATCCGGAGCTTATTTCCTTGATTAAAGATGCCGCAGAGTTGCCAGGATATGAAATTTTTAGGTACAAAGATAAAAATGGTAATTTTCAGTCTGTAGATAGTGATGAAGTTAATGAATACCTTGCTGCAAATATGTGCGCTGAATATTCAAGTAAATATTTCCGCACTTGGGCAGCATGTCGATTGGCAATTGAATATTACCCAAAAGCTCTTGAAGAAAAACAAAAAAACAAACGCAAAAAATTCAGTAATATAGTGGTGAAAATGGTCGCTTCTGAGCTTGGGAACACCCCCAGTGTATGTAGAAATTATTACATTCATCCAGCTATTATGGAGAAGATTGAATCCAAAAGCCTACCACAGCCTAATCCATTTAAACATAGCAAAAGCACCAATACTCTTTCTAGGGACGAAAAATTTGCCTTACAAATCATTGAAATGGCATCCGTTGAAAGCAAGTAATTCAAAAGAAGGCAGATTTTATCTCTTGACTTTTCTCCAGATACTTAGGATAGTGGATACCACTATAAAAACCACGGCACCAACTGCCAAGCCAATTAAAAACTCTTTTAAAATGGTAGGAAATTCAGGCAATAAATGATGGAAGAAGTCAATATTATGGGAAAATATCCCCCCAGCAACTAACATTAAAGCAATGGTCCCAATGATTGATAGGCCTTTGATCACAATAGGTAATGCATTTACTAAAAATCTACCGAAATAATCTGAAAAACTATTGTCTTCTTCCGTATATGCGATCAATTTTAGACCAAAATCATCCATCCTTACTATTACTGCAACGATTCCATATACCCCTACAGTTGCCAATAAGGCGATTAAAGAAACAACCAAAACTTGCACCCAAATTACCTCTTGAATCACGGTACCCAAGGCTATGATCACAATTTCAACAGAAAGAATAAAATCTGTGAAAATCGCGGATTTAATTTTATTTTTTTCACTCGCCAAAACTTCCTCCTCGGTAAGTTTTTTATGTTCAATCTCTGTTTTATGGTGTTTATTGCCGGTCAAAAATTCATAGACCTTCTCTGCCCCTTCATAGGCCAGATAAAGCCCCCCTAGCAACAATACAATTGTAATGACTTTAGGTAAAAATGCACTCAACAAAAATGCTGTAGGGAGAATAATAATTTTGTTTTTCAATGAGCCCTTGGTGATCGCCCACAAAACGGGAATTTCTCTGGAAGCAACAAAACCTGAGGACTTTTCCGCATTCACGGCAAGGTCATCTCCTAAAATTCCAGCAGTCTTTTTAGCTGCTACTTTACTCATGGTAGCCACATCATCCATTAAAGTGGCGATGTCATCCAATAATGCAAAAAAACCTGAAGCCATTAATTATCAGTTTAATATTTTATTTCAGAAAGTATAAATAAATCCTAGTACCTAATTGCCATAATCAAGCCAATAATGACGCTTTATGTTCAATTTCGGGACGAAAATATAAAGGCTTAATCAATTTCTTTCATTAAAGGCAATTAATTATTCATTAGAGCACTTTCAAAGAAGATTATCAGGCTAACTTTATTCAAAAATAAAAACTAACGAATATATTATGGTTAAGTGGACAATCATATTCTTACTTTTAGCAATCCTTGCCGCAATGTATGGTTTTGGCGGCTTGGCTGAAGGCGCCTCGGAAGTTGCTAAAGCATTCTGTTTTATTTTTCTAGGAATGGTTATCTTCTCATTGTTCATGAATTTTAAAAGAATTTAACCAGAAATATGCAATAGGGAAGGGATTAAGAGTGCTTTTGCTTACCATTAGTTGGTTTGTAGAATTTGCTACAGCTTCGCTATGATAATAAAATATTGAAATTGAAAATATAAGTATTCCTACCTAATGTTTTGGCCATAGGTAACTTACTTTGATCCAACCTTTTAATCCTTTCAACCTACCCCTGCCATTATGTTGTCGATCCTAATTTCATTAATTCATTGCTCTGGTAATACCAGAGAATAGATGAGAATTTCGAGTATCTTAGAAAAGAAATTAACTAACAAAGCATTTACTCTCTTCAATCCATTCTCTTATCTGACCCCAATAATATGGAAAATTTATTCAAAACTTCT
>NZ_CAXBOC010000383.1:0-5839 GCF_963976465.1 uncultured Cyclobacterium sp.
AGGGTTACAAATGCAACGTGAAAATACCACTCTATATCAAATCTCGGTTTGAGGATGTGAAAAAGCAATGGGAGAAACGTACAGAGCATTCAAAAAAGTTTCATCAGGGCTGGGTAGTAACCAATACTCGATTTACTAAAGATGCCATTCAGTATGGTGAATGTTCTGGTTTGGTACTTATAAGCTGGGATTATCCCAAAAACGAAAGTTTAAATGATAGGATCAATTTATATGGTTTGCACCCTGTTACTTGCCTTACAAGTCTCACAAAGGCTGAGAAGCAAAAACTGATTGATAAGATGATTGTGCTTTGTAAGGAACTATGTGAGAAACCCCAATTGCTTGAAGAAATAGGAATTTCTCAGACCCGGGTCAAAAAGATCATTAAAGAAGGGAAGGAGATTTGTTCAAGAAATACTTCACTCCATAAATGATTTGTATTTAGTACCTAAGACAGGCAAGATTAATAAACCCAGACCTTTGATATTTTATAACCCATGTGAATTCCATAGGAAGATAAAAATTAGACTTTACCCATGAAAGGAAAAATAAGCATAAAATTTTTAGGCGCAGCTGGTACGGTTACGGGCTCCAAATATTTACTTGATAACGGAGATAAAAAGCTGATGGTGGATTGTGGTATGTTCCAAGGATTAAAGGAATTGCGTTTACTCAATTGGGAACCACCTGAATATGATCCACAATCTATTGGTGCTGTTCTACTTACTCACGGGCATCTTGACCATACAGGGTATTTAGCTCGATTAGTTAAACTTGGTTTTAAAGGCAAAATATATGGTAGTATGCCTACTTTAAAAATTGCTGAAATTATTCTTAAAGACAGCGCAAAAATCCAGGAAGAAGAGGCAGCAAGGGCAAATAAAGAAGGGTATAGTAAGCATAGTCCGGCAGAAGCTTTTTATGACTTAAAAGACGTAGAAAATACCATTCCGCTATTCAATCCTGTTTCTGAAGGTAACTGGCATTTAATTGAAGAGGATTTTAAGGTAAGGTGGCAATACAATGGCCACATCATTGGATCCACTTTTATAGAAGTTGAGAGCAGCGGCAAACGTGTGGTTTTTTCCGGGGATCTTGGTAGAAAAAAGGATTTGCTTTTGTATACGCCAAAAAAGCCTGAAAAAGCGGATGTATTGCTTATTGAATCCACCTATGGAGGAAGGGTTCATCCAGAAGAAGAGACTATTATTCCTGATTTGGAGCGGGTTGTCAATGAAACGATAGCTCGAGGTGGAAGTCTTTTCATCCCGAGCTTTGCGGTCGAACGCACCCAACTAATGATGCTCATGCTGTGGAGGCTATTAAAAGAAAAAAGAATTCCTAACCTACCAATGATCATGGATAGCCCTATGGGTGCTAATGTACTCCAACTGTTTCATATGTCCAGGGATTGGCACAAACTAAAACCCAATGAATGCGATGAGATGTGTGCCCACTTTCAGGTAGTGAGTAATTACCGGGAAACCCTGGCACTGCGGGCCGACAATAAATCTAAGATCGTCATTGCGGGAAGTGGTATGATGACGGGCGGACGAATATTGAACTACATGGAAACAAGGTCAGATAATAGTAACGATACCCTGCTTTTTGTTGGTTATCAGGCAGAAGGAACCAGGGGAAGAAAGTTGTTGGAAGGTGCAAAAGAAATCAAAGTGTATGGTAAATGGCTGCCGTTCAAAATGCACATTGAGCAGATTGAGGGGCTTAGTGCCCACGGTGATCAAAATGATCTGATTGATTGGCTCTCTGAAATTAAAGAACAGCCCGAAAAAGTGTTCATTATTCACGGGGAAACAGAGCAGGCAGAGGCATTTTCAAAAGCCCTGGAAGATAATAAAGGATGGCGAGCAGCCATTCCTCAACTTAATCAAACGGTAGAATTGTGATGGTAGCAAAAGATATTTCACCTAACCTATTGAAATTGGTAAGAATAGGTATTGATGCTCGCAATGAGTATATGGTATTTATGCGAAAGGATTGTCCAGTATGTATATCGGAAGGGTTTGAAGCTTTAAACCGTATAATAGTTGCTAAAGGAAATAAAACCATTGTGGCCTCTCTCATCGTTTGGGACGAGGAAACCCATTTAAAACATGATCAATTGGGCCTTTCAGAAGCAGCCATTGATGCCCTGGAAGCTAAAGAAGGTGAACTGCTTAGGCTGAGTCATTTAGATGCTATGAGTTCTATGAGTTATGTTCGAAAGAAAATTTATGGACACCGGTTGAATCTGGGAGAGTTTGATACAATTGTAAAAGACATTGTCAATCGGAACCTTTCAAACCTTCAACTTTCAGCATTCCTTGCCTCCTGTACTGGTGATTCGCTTGATAAAGAGGAAGTAATTGCGCTCACAAAATCAATGATCAATATTGGATACAAATTGGAATGGGATGAATTGAATATATATGACAAACATTGCATTGGAGGGCTTCCTGGTAATAGAACAACGCCAATAGTAGTCGCCATCGTAGCGGCTGCGGGACTCATTATCCCTAAAACCTCATCCAGGGCCATAACATCACCAGCAGGTACGGCAGATACCATGGAAGTGATGACCAATGTAAACCTTACCATAGCGCAAATGAAAAAAGTGGTAAAGCAGGAAGGTGGTTGCCTGGCCTGGGGCGGATCAGTACAGCTTAGTCCAGCTGATGATATACTTATCCGTGTAGAAAAAGCATTAGATATTGATAGCGAAGGGCAGATGATCGCTTCTGTGCTTTCTAAAAAGGCAGCAGCTGGTTCTACCGATGTAGTCATTGATATTCCCGTTGGGCCTACTGCCAAAGTTCGTTCTCAGTTAGCTGCTGAGCATTTATCAGAAAAAATGATTGCAGTAGGTAAAGCCATAGGGCTGAATATAGAAATTGTGTTGTCTGATGGTTTTCAGCCCGTAGGACGAGGTATCGGCCCTTCACTTGAGGCCAAAGATGTTTTGGCCGTATTGAGGAATGAGAAGAATGCTCCAGCTGATCTTAGGGAAAGAGCTGTAATCCTAGCTGGCGAATTATTGGAAATGGCCGGTATGGCCGTGGTAGGCACTGGGGAATTTAAAGCCTTGAAAATAATAAGAAACGGAACTGCTTACGACAAATTTCTGGCAATATGTAAGGCACAAGGGCATTTTAAGGAGCCCGGAATTGCTACTCTTAAACATCCTGTTTATTCCAATCAGAAAGGGAGGGTTTTTGAAATTGATAACCGCAGACTGGCTAAAGTTGCCAAGCTAGCAGGAGCACCGAGTGTTAAGACCGCCGGAGTTCTACTCTATATCTCTTTAGGTAGTGCTGTTAAAAAGAATGACATTATATTTGAAATTCACGCAGAGTCAAAGGGGGAGCTTGAGTACGCTCTTTCTTACCTAAACACCCAAAAGGAAATTATTAAAATCAAAGAATCATGATATTATGGATATGATAGTTTTTGCTTTGCCGGGCAACGAAAGCCTTACAGATAAAATAGCCAAAAATCTCAAGGCTGAAAAAGGAGAAGCTACCATCCGGAAATTCCCAGATGGAGAAAGCTATATTCAGATACATTCGGATGTTAAAGATAAATGTGTAGTGATGGTCTGTACCTTATACATGCCGGATGCAAAATTACTATCCTTGTATTTTTTTAGTAAGACGGCCAAAGAGCTCGGTGCTTCATGTACGTGTCTTGTAGCGCCTTATTTAGCCTATATGCGTCAGGATAAACAGTTCAATCCGGGAGAAGGAGTTACATCTACTTATTTTGCTCAATTGATATCAGGCTTTGCCGATACATTGACCACCGTTGATCCCCACCTGCACCGTAGAAGTGCTTTGAGTGAAATTTACAGTATACCTAATAAACTGATTCATGCTGCATCCCATATTTCAAAATGGATCAGCTCCAATATTGAAAACCCTGTTTTGATTGGACCAGATAGCGAAAGTGAGCAGTGGGTTTCTCAGGTAGCAAAAGAAGCCGACGCACCTTTTACAGTGTTAGAGAAGGTAAGACATGGTGACCGGGATGTTGAAGTGTCCGTCCCAGATGTAACAAAATACAAAGATCACACTCCTGTACTTGTGGATGATATCATTTCTACGGCCAGAACAATGATAGAGACAGTAGGTCATTTAAAAACAGCAGGCATGCGTCCACCGGTTTGTGTTGGAGTCCATGCCGTATTTGCAGGCTCAGCCTATGTTGACCTAAAAAATGCAGGGGTGCGCCAGGTCGTAACATGCAACACCATACCGCATGAAAGTAACCAAATAGATCTTTCAGATATTCTGGCAAAAAATATTCACAAACTAATGAAAAATCATGCGTAGTGTTTTGCTCACCTTAATTGCATTTCTACAACTTTCCCCTGTAATATTGTTTGGACAGGAGAAAGAAATGTTCATCGAGCAAATAGCAAATAAAAGAATAGTTCGTGAAAACTTTGATCAAAATGGTGGCCTGTTAGGTAAGCAGGTGTTTTTTACAGGAGAGTTAGAGCAGGAGGGCAAAAATTATCTGATAAAGGTAATAACCGAGCTTTATGACGCAAGCAGCCAGCTTACAGAAAAGTACACGACCACCTATCAGTGTAAACGCAATGAGTTTGAGGTGTTGTTAAATGTATTTCCCTTTACTGATCCTAATGACGAAAAGATAAGAGTGGATGTCACTTCAGAAGATTTTCAGCGACTGTATGAATTGGGTAAAGGAGTAGCATTAATAGATATTCAATTGAAGATGAGTGTTGAATCCGGGATGTTAAGTTTTTTCGGATCTAAAAGCCTGGTCACCATAAAAAACAGGAAAAAGGAGGTAGAGGACCAATCGATAAAAATAAGTAGTGAAGCTGTTATTGAAGCATACATAATGGGAATCCGTATTAAAACGATAATCTATGTCGTGGAAGAATACCTGACTGAAAATTTTGTATTGCAACGTCAGAAATTCACTGAGGACAATGGAGCTTACTTTACTATGAAATATTACGATAACTATTGATATCTAAATCGGCTCAATGACAGATATGAATAACTACAAAAAGAATAGCCTAAGTTTAACCGGAGCAGTGGCGCTAGGCACGGGAGTGATGATAGGTGCCGGTATATTTGCTTTACTTGGTCAGGTGGCGGATCTTTCAGGGACTTTGTTTCCCTTAGCTTTTTTGGTAGGAGCCGTCATCTCTTATTTCAGTGCTTATACCTACATAAAGTTGTCCAATGCTTACCCATCAGCAGGTGGTATCGCCATGTATCTCAAAAAAGCCTATGGACCAGGTACGATCACTGCTGCGGGATCACTTTTAATGGCATTTTCAATGGTGATTGGTCAAAGCTTGGTTGCCCGGACATTTGGAGCATATACCTTACAACTTTTTGATGTGCAGAAAAATAGTATTTGGGTGCCTATTTTGGGCGTTTTATTGTTGGTAGTTGCCTTTTTAATCAATATTTCTGGTAATAAGGTAATTGGCCGGTCTTCCTTGATGATGGCAGTTATCAAAATAGGAGGTCTTGCTATATTCGCCATTGGGGGTCTGTGGGCAGCAGGCTTCTCATTTGCTGAAGCCTTACCTTCCTCTGTTTCTGGTGACTATACGGCAACCAGTTATATAGCAGCTTTGGCTTTTACCATTCTGGCTTATAAAGGCTTTACAACTATTACAAACAGCGGTGGTGAGATTGTAAACCCTAATAAGAATGTAGGGCGCGCCATTATGATTTCGCTCTTTATTTGCACGTTGGTGTATTTACTCGTGGCTTTGGCAGTTTCAGCCAATTTGTCAATCCCAGAGATTTTAGCCGCAAAAGATTTTTCGTTAGCAGAAGCTTCTAAACCTGCA
>NZ_CAXBOC010000384.1:0-5770 GCF_963976465.1 uncultured Cyclobacterium sp.
GGTTGTCTTTCTTTCTTTCTCTATCCGGACCTACTACAGGAGTAGCCGTAAAAAGAAGTTTGAATGTAGCATCTGATGCTTCCACAGATTTTGTAAACCAATCTATTTGCTCTTTGCCCCAAATACTTTTATTGGCTCCATCTTCCATGTCATTGGCAGACCTGTATTCTCTGCCTTCCACCATCCAAAATTGAAGGTCCTTTCCCCACCTCACGGTTCTGTAGGGTTTGTCTTCAATTGGTACATTTTCATACCATAGTTTTATGCCTTCTTGAAAGGTTAAATCTCCATAGGGTCCTTTCCCCAAATAGGCATCGTCTTTCAATAAATCATGATCATCGTTGATCATGTATATCGGGACTTTCTTGAAAAAATCCCTCAAGGATGGCCATCCGTTCATTGCATGCCATTTATGACATGCTTTTTCTATATTCTTAGCCAAAGGACCAGGTTTGTCATAATAAATATAATCCCCTGTATGAACAAAAAAATCAGGTTTGAGTTTTCCCATACTGTCATAAGTATGAAACCCTCTTTCCTTGTTATCAAAACTCCAGAAATACTGGCAAGTAGAGGTGGTTAAAAGCACTGGAACTTCATCTTTATCTCTCGGAGCAGTAGAAAAAGAGCCTTTTTCTACTTTTACCTCAGTCGCTTCACTTGACTTTGCTTCCCAATTAATAGAATAATCAGTACCTTCATCAAGGCCAGTTACAGGAAATTTAACTGTAAAATCATTTTCTTCAGAAGCCATTTCCCATGGTGAAGTGTAGATGGTTCTTCCATCTTTATGTTTAATTATAGCCCTAACTTTTCCTTCAGCTCAAATCACAGCCCCATCCATTTTATCAACCTCCTGGTTTTCATCAAAATCAATAGGGTGCCGAAATACCTTTTCTATTCGTTCATGCCGGATTGGGTTTGGAGAGGCTTGTGAACAAAGTCTTGTCCAAAGCATGGTTGTGTTGGCATCTACTTCCACAATTTTAAACCCATTTGTAAAAAACACACCTGAAGTTTTGCCGGTTATTAACCCCCCAATATTACCAATAGATCGGGCAATAACACTAGGAATAGCCAATAAAGAAAGCATTACCAGCCCCGTTTTTTTAAAGAATTTTCTTCTGTTCGATTTGTTCATAAACCAATTCGTTTTATTAACTATTGTTTCCAACCACTTTAGTAGTGGATGATAATTCAATTTTATAGCGACCCATTAATGTGGTCCTTGAAATAAACAAACCATGCCGTAAAGAGGTCTGATTGTACTATTCAACTTTTATGATATTTAAGCTCGCTTCAATTTAAATAAAATTTTCTTCGCCTCCATCCCTTTCAACCCGGATTATGCAATAAAGTTCGTAGTGCCTGTCCTGACCAATTTCATGCAATCATTTTTTTTGCAAATGATAATAATTATTTACTGTCGTCCGAGAACAAAAATAAGCTAAATAATTTAATCGTAGAATAGTACAAAAAATAAAGATGGGAAGCTTTTTGGAGCTGTCCCATCTTTTTTCTATTGTTGTTTCGACCAAGAAATAACAATATGAAGCAAGTTAAGAATAATTTTTTGTCCGGACATCCTATTATTGCCCAACTTTTATCCCTGCTACCAAAGGAAATTTTCAATGATGTTGTGAAACAGGAAGATTCCGACCGGTATTACAAGAAACTTAATACAGTGGACCACTTCATTTGTATGTTCTATGCCGTTTTGACGCGCAACAGTAGCCTCAAGGGAGTGTGCAAGAATATCGGGCTGATTTTCTTAAAACTTATTCCATTTCGGAATGAAACAGTTGCCAGCGAAAAGCACGCTCTCAGATGCCAACCGTAAACGTGACGACAAGATTTTTGCCGTGCTTTATTCAAAGCTTTTCGTTTATTATAAGAGAATTCTTCAGGGCAATTGGCTGGATATCGGCGGAGAGGTGGATCCTGGCCGGGTGGAAGTCTTTGACTCTACAACTATCACATTTTAGGAGATTCTCAAGGGGGCCGGACGGAATCCCTTAAACGGAAAAAAAAAGGAGGTGCCAAAGTCTTTGCCAAAATGAACCTGGCAGAAGGCGTACCCAATTATATCTGTATCCGTTCTGCGGCTACCAATGAAAAAATGTTTCTAAAAGTAATGGAGCTTCCCGAACATGGAATAGCAGTATTCGACAAGGGGTGTAACCGCTATTCAAGCTTTGAAAAATGGGACAGTTCAAATAGATATTTTGTAACCCGGAAAAAAGACAATATCAAGTATGAAGTGGTGCTTGATTTTGACTGCTCCCATTCCAAGGATATTAAAAAAGACCAGCTTATCTCACTGAATTACTGGGACAAGAGGGTTTCTCGGACAGTTGAGGTAAGGTTGGTAACCTATAGAGATCCGGAAAGCGGTGAAATACTGGAGTTTATCACCAATTTAAAGGGATTGGATGCATTGACGATACCTTTACTTTATAAAAATAGATGGGTCATAGAAGTGCTTTTTAAGCAGATAAAGCAGAATTTTGAGCTCAAATATTTTTTGTCGGACAGTGAGAACGGGATAAAGATTCAAATCTGGGTAGCCCTGATACTCAACCTGCTGTTTACAGTGCTCCATAAGCGGATTAAAGAGGCAGAGGATTTTTCCACGATGGTAATGATAGCAGCTAAAAATTTATGCTCATATATCAGCCTTGAAAGGTTTCTGCTCCATAGCGATACATATTTTAAAAGTATATTTCAAAAAGACCTTCAAAGCGTACAAACCCAATTATTCCTGTCTGGATAGGGGGTATATTTTATATTCCATAAAAAAAGCCCTCTAAAATTCAATTAAAGGACTTTAAATTAATTTTCATAAATTAGTCGGACGACAGTAACTTTTAATGAAAAAGTGGTCTTCAAAAAACTTTTTGACAGAAACCCATTATTGTGTCAAACTGCTGATAAGCAAAATGTTAAAATAATATTATAGAAAAAATTTGGTAAAAAATTTGCGGAAAATCATCTAATTCCTACCCTTTTTTCTGGAAATAATCCTGAAAAAATTCCGTTTCATTCTTTACCTTCAGAATTTATTATTAAGGGATGCCACTTCTCCGGCTATAATTTAATAATCACCAAAAACAGTAAACTTTCTAATGAAAAAATTTTAAATCATTGTCAATTTCTACTTCTATTAGATATACTCATGAATGGTTATACGGACTGATTCCTAAAAATATAATTATAGAGCCATTAATTAAGGATGAAACGGGAAAAATTCCCCAAGATTATAAGTTTTTTTGTTTTGGTGGCAAAGTGAAAATGTTTAATGTAGATTTTGGACGATTTAATTATATGAAAAGATCCCTATTTGATCGAAATGGCAATTTTATTGAAGGCAAAATAAAGTGTCCAAAAGGAGAAAAGAGTCATGGAATTAGAAATCTTAATGAAATTATAGCATTTGTGGAATCATTATGTTTTGGATTGGATTTTGTCCGGGTTGATATCTATATCGTAAAAAACTTACCGATTTTTGGTGAATTAACGCACTACCCAGGAGGTGGATGGTCCAAAATAACCCCTTTTGAATTAGACACTAAATTGGGGGAATTCTGGGATTTGAAAATGGAAAAGAGGAATCTTTTTAATCGTTTGATTGTGTAAAGTTTTATAATTAAACTTTAGGGTTACCAATTTAGAACTCAATTAATTGATTAAGAGTGCATTATTTTGTAAATTGTATTCAAAATCAAGTCATATGACAATATTTTAAGATATTGATGGATAGTTATATAAGAAGAGGTTCACAAGTTAACGTGAATGCTATGAGTATTTTGTCGACTCAAAGTGGAAAGAAGAATATAATTGCAAACGTTTTGAATCCTCAGAATATATAAAAGGGAAACAGCCAAGCAGCCGTAGATGTAGCAAATGTGGGTATGATGAATCCACCACTGCTGAGACTTTATTTTCTATAAGCTTAGGTTTAGTATTGATAAGTCATTTGAGAAATTGGCACTTCTAAGAAAGGAGCCAATAGCATTTGGTTGCCGAATATTTCGGTTTTAACCAAAAAACGGTTTGGCATAAAAAGACTTTAATTGATTAGTACTGTTTAATAGAATAATATTTAATTTTAAAATAATTTTAGTATGGTGATGCGGTGGGATATAATAAACTCGTTTATAAAAAAATATAGATATGTGAGCTATTTAGAGATAGGATTACAAACAGGTTTGTGCAGAGATAATGTTAAGGCTACTCAAAAAACAACAATAGATCCTGATAAGAATGCTAATTCTCCAACTTTTTTAATGACTTCTAAAGAGTTTTTCTCTATTAACCAGAAAAAATTTGATATTATTTTTATTGATGGTCTACATCATTCATCCCAAGTTTATGAAGATATATTGGAATCATTAAATATATTGAACCTTAAAGGGACAATTCTTTTACATGATATGTTGCCAACGTCAAAAGAAATGCAACAAGTTCCAAGAATTAGTAAAGTATGGACAGGAGATTGTTATAAGGCTTTCATTAAACTAAGGATTGAGCGTACTGACTTAGAAATGTATACTATCGATACTGATTGGGGTATTGGTGTAATACAAAGAGGGATACAGGCAAAATTAAATATTGATTCAAGTGATATTACCTATGAATCATTTCTTCTAAAAAAAAAAAATGGATGAATATAATATCTGTTAAGGATTTTTTTCGATATATATCTAGTAAGTAAATTAAGATGGAAGTTAATAAAATTTTAAATAAATATATTAAATTAGTATCAATAATTGTAACTTATAATGGATCTTTTTATATAGAATCTTGTATTGAATCTTTAATGAACTCCAATTTAAGCACTGATATTATAGTAATAGATAATAATTCGACTGATGAAACAGTAAATATAATAGAATCAAAATATACGAATATTAAACTAATTAAATCTAATATAAATGTAGGATTTGGCAAAGCAAATAATATCGGTTTAAGTTTAGTGTTGGACAGTGATGCTGATTATGTCTTTCTCTTAAACCAGGATGCACGTGTTGAATTCAAAACCCTTAGTAGACTTGTTCTCCAACACATGGAAAATACCGATTTTGGTGTTTTAAGTCCAATTCATTTGGATGGAAGCGGAAAGTTGTTAGATATTCCTTTTTTGAGTTATCTAATAAGTTCTAAAATTGGAGGTATAGAACTTATCTCTGAAAATTTGATTGGGAAAAATTCTAATCTTCTTTATCCTATTGATTTCGTTAATGCTTCGGCATGGTTAATTTCAAGAAATTGTTTGAATCTAGTTGGGGGGTTTGATCCATTATTTATTCACTATGCTGAAGATAACAACTATTTAGATCGAGTTCATTACCATGGTTTAAAAGTTGGGATTGTATCAAATTCAAGAATGTATCACGACAGGAAAAATAGAAATGACACTAATTGGGAAAACCCTTTTCATCATAATTTTAATTCTTTTAAAAGGACACTATTGTTAAATTCATTAAACCCTTTTAATCCTGTTGATATTCATGATGTATTAAAGCATTTAAGGAGACGATTGTTAAAATCAATATTTACTTTCAATTTACAATCCATTCTTTTTGAAATAGATATGCTGAATTGGTTTTTGAAGAAAAATAATTCAATCAAGAAACACTTGCAACTTTCTAAAATTAAAGGAACTACATTTTTGGAAAAAAGATAAAGTGTGGCCATACTCACTACTAAGGGAACTAATTAGGGCTTGTTGGAAAATTCGATAAAACTTGACCACGTAAGGGTAAACTAA
>NZ_CAXBOC010000385.1:0-5729 GCF_963976465.1 uncultured Cyclobacterium sp.
CCTAGCCTTTGCTTCTATTGTTGAACTAATATCTGCCGGGGAAAATAAAAACTCAACTAAATTATGCTCAGGATGAAAGGCACATTCCACCGAGGGAAAGCTTTTCACCTCTCCGGCCTCATTCCGCGACACAATCACGGCAAGTTCCTTGTCAAAATCTATTAACTTTTCCAGCAAACCGGGGGCATCAAAGGCCTTTTCCAGGTCATCTGCATTGCGCATTATTTGTACCCCACGGCCATCATAACCTTCTTTTCCCAACTTATTTACGGCCGGCAAAAACGATGCTTGCTTTTTCACCTCTTCTTTATTTTCTGTAAGAATAAATGGAGATGTAGGGATTCCCTGATCCAAATAAAATTGTTTTTGGCTTCTTTTGTCTTGAATGAGCGCGATGATATGGGGTTGAGGAAAAACTTTTACGCCTTCTTTTTCAAGTTGAAATAGGGCTTCAGTATTGACATGTTCTATTTCAATTGAAATGACATCACAATTCTTCCCAAAAGAATAAACTGCATCATAATCTTTCAAGTTTCCATTTACAAAATTATTACTGAGGAATTTACAGGGAGCATTTGGATCAGGATCCAAAATATGCACCTCAAGGTTATAATTGATAGCAGATTGGATAAGCATCCTTCCCAATTGTCCTCCACCCAAAATTCCTAGGGTCTTTTGCTGATAGTTTTTCTGCACAGTATGATAATTTTTTATGAATCAGTACAAAATTAAGGAATCTCTACCATTATGTTGCAGGGATAAGCCATGGCAAGTTAAATTAATCTTTGCACATAGTTTATTCTTATCATAATAAGAGTTATACGATTGAAAAAATTAGACAAAAAAAAGGTTACCGCATTAGGTAACCCCATTTTATATTATAATCCAGAAGGCTAAACTGACCTCCCACCAATAAGGCGGAACAAAACAGCTATTACTGCTAACACTAATAATATATGTATAAGGCCTCCTACAGTATATACAAAGGCTCCTATAATCCATCCTATTACAAGAATGATTGCAATCACATACAATAAAGAACTCATGGTTGTATTGGTTTTAAATGGTTGTTTTATTTGATACTACAAGACCAATATTTATGCCAAAGTAAATTGAGTCGCTATTTTATAAAGCTTTGTTGATCTCTATGCCCATCAGTTCCATTAGCTTTTGCGCATTAAAATTAGGACAGGAACCTTTCTTTATTGAATAGTCAAATACGATTTCATCCTTTTGAATATCGTGGTGGAAACTGTAATTTACCAAAAAGGGCAACTGGTTTTCCAAGGTGCTTAATTCAATATCATGTGTAGAGATGATACCCTTGGCCTGGGTCTGTGCCAATTGTCTGATCAGTGCCTCACTTCCTAGTACTCTATCTGCCGTATTGGTTCCTTTCAAAATTTCATCAAGTAAATAAAAGACGGGCTCTCCGGCAGCTGCCTTTTCTAAAACTCCTTTGATTCTTGCCAATTCTGCATAGAATGAACTTACACTTTCCCCCAGACTGTCGGTATTTCTCATGCTGGTATACAATGAAAAAGGGCCTGTCTTAAAAGTCTTTGCAAAGGGTGGAATTCCCATGCCTGCCAAAACCAAATTTATTCCTAGGGTTCGCATAAAGGTGGTTTTACCGGACATATTGGACCCGGTAAGCAATACTACCTTTTCCTTCTCTCCTAAACTAAAATTATTGGCTACACAGGTTTCTGGGACTATCAGCGGATGCCTGATCTCCTCTGCATCAAATACAGTTTCCTCCTCCCAAATAACCTGAGTACTAAGGTCTTCCTCTTCCATAAATGCGGCCATAGAAACCAATGCCTCCCAAGTTTCAAAGGTTTCTTCCCACGCTCTCATGTTTTGACCGGCCATCTCATTCCATTTCTTTAGCCTATACAAAACATAAAAATCAACCCAAAAGAGAATATTGAAAATTAAGTACAACAAATTGGTCCTGTTCTCTACCATAAAAGTTAGGTTTTCCAACTGCTTTAGAGCCTTTGAAGCCATAAACTCATTTTGTTTGACAGGTTTTAAAACCTTCAATAACAATGGATTTTCAAATTGCTCCTTTTCAAGTAGTTTTGCCCAAGCTTGTAAGGTTTTAAGATCACTGTCATTGGGTAAGGATTTCATTGCCTCCATCAGAGGTTTAAATATCAAACCCAATAGCCCCATTCCCACTAGAATAAAAACACTTAAGTAGGCAGTAGAAAAGAAGTTGTACAATACACCAAAAAGAACAATTAGCCCAAGCAGTGGACCAAGAACCATGGGAATAAAATACAAGGATTTCCATGGCAGGCTTTTCTTTAACCAAGAATAAAATCTGGCTTTTCCATCAGAAGTATTGTCTTTTTTCATAAAAGCCTTACCTAGGGCTTCAAATACAAATAGGAAGTCTTTTTTGGAACGTAGTTCCAATAGGGCAGCTTGCTTTTCTGCAGCTTCTTTTGGTTTCAAAGGAGACTTCATCCAAGAAGCCAAACGTGACTTGCCTCCACGGCTTACCGTATGGTTGATCATTTGGAACAAAGAATGATCACCAAATAAATCCAGATCACTTGCAAAGGGATGTATAGGATCAATAAATTCCGCTCCTTTGTCAAAACCTTTCAGCTTTCTATTTTTTCGGTTAACACGTTCTTCATGCATCTCCTTGACTGCCTTGTAAAAGCTTTCCCTGTCTTTTTCTTTGTTGAATTTTAAAATCAGGCTTACAAAGACAAAGCTCACAGGAAAAAACAGAAAGAGGAGCCAGTGAATTTCTGTTATTCCTACAATCAATAAGGCCAACATTATTAAGAAAAGTCCAAGGCGTCCAAAAGACAATAAAAGTACTTTGTCCCGGATGGCTGCTAGTTTTTTATCCGGATCAGAAAGGTCAAATTCAACGTTCATGTATTAAGATATTTGGTCATAGGGAAGATGGCTCCCTAATGACAATGACTGTTTTGTTACCAGCGAAACCATTGCTTTACTCGATCTAATTTTGGCCTAGCTTTAACCAAAGCCTAAGCCTTAAGAGTTTTCAAGTGAGATAAGGACTTCACTATTGGTAAAAGCCCGGAATTTAGCCCTATTATAGCTTGCAAATTCTTTGTGGCTCCATCAACTTTAAATAATGGAAAACACTTCTCGAATATCGCTCTGGTAAATAAAATATAAATGTAGTATAAAAAGTTAAAACAAAATGAGCAATTTCAATTGAGCCATGTTAGGGAAACCATTCCAAATGATTATTGTCGCGAGCATTCATCCATTATTTTCTCCCATTATCAATGCTATAAAAGAAAATGGGTACCCACAGCACATTTGCCTTTCGGTACCCATCAGGTGGTTTTTCAATCCAAACAAATTTTTAAGCAGGGATCATCTTCCCGGATTTCAAAGAAACAGGTTTTTCCACCTTTATTTTTATGCCTATGATCAAAGTACCGATTGAGCTAATCAACCAAAAAGCATCGATCAATAAGATATCTGAATAACCCTTGACCCAACTTATCCAGAGCCAATTACCTGTAAACAAGCCATTTGCTAAAGGAACCATTAATCCCATTGCACCACCCAAAATCAATGTCCACTTATTCGTCAGAGCATTGTTTTTAAGGAAAGTGAAAAGTAAGGTTAACAAGAGCCATGACCAAAAATAGGTTTGAAAAATAAATGACACCCTGTCCATATCAGGATCCTGAAGGCCTATTTTTACCATAACAAAAGTAAGGGCTGTTACAGGATACATGCTTAGGCATCCGGCTAAATAAAACCATACCAACCAAGCATTAAACTTACGCTTGACAGGAGCCACATTTTTTTTATCTCGGGCAACCAACCAAATCATTACCCCGGAAATTATCACAAAACAGGTAACCATTCCTAAAATAAAGTAAATCAGTTTAACAGCAATGCCTCCAAAATCTCCAAAATGTAATCTTTTTATGACTGCTCGAGCTCCTTCCAGATAAGGTACCTCCTCAAATGGGCTCATTTCACTAACCACTTCACCTGTAGCCACTTTATAAGTTATACTGCCTGCACTGGCAAATTTAATGTCAAAATCTGCTTTTCCTTTAAATTTAACATGCATGTTTTGATCTCTATAATTGTATATCTCAGTAGTGCGAATGTCAAACTTAGGCCACTTTTCTTTGGTTTCGTTGAGGAGGCGGTTGATGGAAAATTCGGTAGATAAAGTTTCTCCACCAAAAGTATACTCAGGTGAATTGAAACCGAAATCATCATAAGCCTTCTCAGTACTGTCCTCATAAATAAACTTAACAATGGCCGGAGACATGATTGTCAGCCCTACAATTAGGTAAACGCCTGTCAGTGCGAAAACAAACTGGTAGGGAAGACCTAGTATTCCCAGTGCAGTATGGGCATCTGTCCATAGGTTTTTGACACTTGCCTTGGGTCTGAACATGAAAAAATTGCTTATTATCTTTTTCCAGTGAACCAAAACCCCGGTAACCACAGCGAACAGGAAGAAAAAAGCAATTATTCCTGCCAGCAAATATCCCGATCGGCCAAAAAAGTTAAGCTGGGCAAAAAAATGTAATCGATACAAAAACTCTCCAATAGAATAAGAGCCCTTATAATCATAAGTGTTTAAATCTTGGGTATTTAGGTATTTGAATGTCCCCCTTCTGCGCCTTCCTGATTCCTTTGGCTTGTCGTTTTTTGGTGGGGAAATATTCATGGACAAGCGTTGTTCATCATAATATTGATTGAAGGTGATGTCCCTATTGATTAAACTGTCTTTGGTTTCAAGGCTATCCAGTACCTTATCAAAATCCATTTCTTCCAATTTCCAACCACCTGCCAATGGCTCATTTCTTTCCCAACTATTGATTTCATCCCTGAAAAATGAAAAGGAGCCGGCAAAGAAAATGACATACAATGCCAAGCTGATGAAAATACCGGAAATTGTATGGGTGTGAAAAAGAATATTATATATCCTATTGCTCATATTTGAAGAATTAAATGGGTAAGGATTGACAGAAATAGACTACAGAAGAAAAAACAAGGCTGAGGAAAAGATAAATTGCCCAAATTTTCCATCCTTTTTTGGCTATAAAAGCCACAATAAGAAGCCCTACCCAAAGTAAAAAGCCTCCATATACCAGCGTGAAGAGCACCGCAACTTTATCCAAAACATAGGAAAGTGCAAGAAAGAAAGATACGGTAACGAAATACCCGCCTATAATACCTGCTGAAATCCTGGAAAAGCGGTGTAGAAAATTGGGGTTGAGGTGTTTTTTATTGGCAGGCATGATTAAAACAATTCTAGGATTAACAAAAGACCAAATCCGGATATTAACCAGCCGGTTTTGATCCACACCAGAGGGGAAATTAAAACCACCAAGCTACCGACGAGCATTAATGAACAGATAAATGCAAATATTCCCGCACCCAAACCCAGGGCGTATATGGAAAAAAGCATTCCTATCAACATCAATAGGCCACCTATGCTTTTGGCCAATTGTGCATTGGATCTAAACCATTCCTCCCAATGGGCAGGTCTTAAAGTTACGGCCCGTTGAGAAGTTTGATAAAAAAACTCAAACCCCAAGAGGGTAAAGATTGTACTTAATGTAATCATTCTTATATTGTTATTCGTTTCTATGGTTTACAAGACTTAATCAAGTAACCACTTGTCACTTGTGACTAAAAAAAAAAGGAACACCAGAACCACCACGAAGCAATAATGGTGGTACCGGTGCAAA
>NZ_CAXBOC010000386.1:0-5728 GCF_963976465.1 uncultured Cyclobacterium sp.
CCTATCGGACGGCATGTAGCTCGGTCAAAAATGAGAGCAGGAGCAAGCAAAAATGCAGAGGCAGTAAGAGAGGCTGTTCGAGCCAATAAAGTGCTTTTTTGTTATGCAGAAAACTGGGTTTATGCACCACCAATTATGAAAATGCGTAATTTGATAGCCGCAGCTAAAGGATCCGTATTGGAATTAAGAGCAGAAGAAAATCATTCCGGTTCCAATTCGGTTTTTTCCAAAGAATGGAAATACATGGGAGGAGGCGCTTTGCTAAGAATGGGTGCCCATGCTGTAGGTGCCTGTCTATACTTGAAACAGTGGGAAGGACAACAAAGAAGAGGAAAAAGCATATTACCCGTTTCTGTTATGGCGGATACAGCCGATCTCATCCATACAGATGCCTCTGAAAGGGCACAAAAAGTCAATGCTCATCAGTGGATTAGTTCTGACCCTGTAGATGTAGAAGACTGGGCCAATTTAGTAATCCGCTTTGATGACGGATCACGAGCAACGGTACTTGTAAGTGATGTTGGGCTAGGTGGGCTAAATACCAGGGTAACTGCCTATATGACCGATGGTGTCATTAAAGCCAATATGACAGCAAATGATGTTATTGAAACCTATGCTATAGACCCTAGAACATTTGAAAGCGAAAATTTCACAGAAAAATTAGAGACCAAAGCAGGATGGAATCGGCCTAGTTGTGATGAAGATTGGTTTCGCGGTTTTTCTCTGGAGATTGAGGATTTTATTCATTCCATACATGACAACCGAGAACCTCGTTCAGGAATCGATTTGGCTGTTGATGTGGTGAATGTAATCTATGCGGCCTACCAATCTGCAGAGGAAGGAAAGGTCATTCAATTGTAGTAAAATATCAGCCTTTTTCATGTTTAATCCATTTAAAAAAAGGAAGCTAAACCATTGTGTTCAGCTTCCTTTTTTGATGATAAACTGGTATAATTTTGCCCTTATGCAGTTTCCAAGCTTTTTTTGGTTTTTCTGAAGATGTATTTGGGATAAATATTTCGTTTAGCAAAACGATTTACCTTATCACTATTAATCATTTTTTGATAGACCTGTTTGGTAACACCGAAGTACTCGTAAGTAGATCCATCCATAAAGGTGATTTCCATCAACATACCCTTGTGCCAATAATCAGCAATCCCAGCCTTATTGATGGTTTCTGAATACGCTTCAGAATTCGCAGCAATAGTTTCCGGTGCTATGCTCACCAAAAAATGATACCCATCAATAATTCTACGGCTTTGTAATTCAGCCTCTATCTGTAAAGGGTCCCCATTTTGAAATTTATCCGGGTGCCACTCCTTTACCAACTCACGGTATTTCTTTTTCAAAGTACCTAATTCGATTTCCTTCTCAACTCCAAAGAGTTTCTTGTATTCATTTATGCGCTTCATCCGATTCTTTTATTCTCGGGGGCAAAAGTAAGCCTTAATTTGACTTTCATCGCTATAGAATCTTAACTTTATTTTAAGCTGGTGAAGGTGTACCCTTTTTAACAATTCAAATAAAAGCAAATAGACAATCTTTAAACCGGTTTTTTATAATCTATTAGTAACAAGGGAGTAAAGTTTAATATTCCCCAAATAGGCAAGCCCCTTAGCTCCTTCGGAAAATTGAAGGAGAAACTTATAATCTGAAGTTCATTTCATAGTTTAATTGGCAGATACCTCATCCTCAAAAATTGCCCTAGATTCTGTTTTTGTAGATCAATAATTTAACCTTAACATTTCTTAACAATTAATTAACTTCTCTACCAAGGGTTTTGAATCTAAACGACGTCTACAATACCAAATGGTCACCCTTTGTTCAGGTTAGGCTAATTGTTAAATCTAAACCAATGGATTAATTATGAAAAATTTATGGATGTACACCGCAATTTTGGGATTGTTAATTTTTAGTGCTTGCAATGAGGAAGTTGAGGAGGTAATGAACGAGAAACAAGAGGATAATACAGATACAGAAACACTATTTCTTGTTGCAGATCAACAAAACAATGCTGCCCATATAATTAATTATGATGGAGAAGAGCTTTTTAATTGGAATTTCAATAGCGCCTTGGGCAATGACATCAACCTCCTTTCTGATGGAAGTTTACTGGTTTGTCTTAAAGCAACTGATGCTGCCATTACCTACGGTGGATATGGAGGGGTATTTCGAAAAATCAACGCCGACCAATCGGTGGCTTGGGAAACTTCCTATTCAACTGAAGATTATACAGCTCACCATGATGTGGAATACCTTTCAAATGGGAATATTATCTTTCCTGCTTGGGAAGAATTAAGCCAGGTTGAAGCAACAGCAGAAGGTTTTGGAGGCAGTTATAAACTCAATCCGGAAACAATTATTGAAATGAATCCCATTACCCAGGAGATTGTCTGGGAATGGCATGCTATGGATCATATCATCCAAGATGAAGATCCTTCCAAGGCTAATTATGGAAGTGTTGCTGATAATCCCAATAAAATTGATGTAAATTACAATTACCGAACTAGGGATAATGGAGACATCATGCACATCAATGGGCTAACTTTAGATGAAGAAAATGACTTACTCTATTTAACTGTAAACAATTACAGTGAAGTTTGGGTATTGGACCATAGCACCAGCACAGCAGAAGCTAAAACCAATTCCGGAGGTAATTATGGACTGGGTGGCGACCTTATCTATCGTTTTGGTAATCCTGAAACTTATGATAATGTAGGAGATGCTACTTTAAGCAATGTACACTATCCAAATCTTTTAGAAACAGGCAATATGCTGGTGTATGCCAATAGTGTATATGGCAATCAGTCTGAAGTGGTAGAGTATAACTTGAATCCTCCCTATAATCTGGTAGCAGGTCAAGACAATGAACCGGATGTAGTTTGGACATTTACAGACAATGACCTTTATTCATCAGGCATTTCGAGTGCAGTAAGGATGGACAATGGAAATACACTTATCACAGAAGGAAGGGAAGGCACTTTATGGGAAGTAACAGAGGCAGGTGAGATAGAGTGGCTCTATAAAACAAATTATTCCACAATTTGGCGCACCTATGTTTTTTACTATGACGACCCTGCCATTACGGCTTTGGGTTTATAAAAGCACCTTTCTATTAGGCTAATTTTCATCTACTATTGGATTCCCAACCAAATCAGCATTAATGATGTATTCAATCATACTGATTTGGTTGGGAATTTTATTTTAAGTCATAAATCCTTAGGAAAAAACAATAGTTAAATATTGTCCTGCATTTTGGGTATTCAAGACATTTTCAAATCAGATTTACGATTACAATTATGGCTTAATCATTTCAAATTGGTCTAATCCACCGGTATCAGCCCCAGTTTCAAACTCTCCCCTTACCCAAATTGAGGTTACGTCTGACAGTATAGCTTCCATTTCCTCCTGTGTCAACGCTACTCCTGATGCATTGACCCATCCACCAGCTACTTCAATTGGCACTGTAAAGGAAGTCCAATCTAAACCAGGAAAATCTTCGTGATAATAGGCCATTTCATTCCCATTACCCCTGATGATAACATCTTTAGAATTAAACTGATTCCTCATTCTGCTATCTTGGATGAGCCAAAAAGAGAGTGCTCCTCCATAATAATCAGTCCTATCTCCCAAGTATTTAGAAGGGGCATTAAAATACCAGACACCTCCGGTTACTTTATCTTCGGCATAGATATAGCCAGAATCATCTAGACCTTCAAACGGTGAATAAGAAGCTTCTACATTTGACCCTCCTTCAGCATCTCCCACAATGGTCCATCCATCAGGGTCATCTGTAAAACCAGAGGTAATCTCAACATTAACAGTAATAAAACCTTCTTTCGTTTCGGTCGCTTCAGTGTCACCATTGGAGACAGTTAGGCTTACCTCATAAGAACCTTCCTCTGCATAAGTTACTGTAGGATTTTGTTCAGTGGAAGTAGCCGGGTCTCCTCCTTCAAAAACCCAGTCCCAAGAGTTAGGGTTGCCTTCCGACTTATCCTCGAATTCAATACTTTCCCCCACATTTACTTTCGTAGTATCTGATTCAAAATTCGGAATCACCTGAACCAGTTCTTCAACAGTAACTGTCCCGGTTGCTTTATCACTATTATCCTCACCAGTTACAGTCAAGGTCACTTGGTATTCCCCTGGAGTATTATAGGTGACTATTGGAGACTTTTCAGTAGAACTGGATGGATCTCCCCCTTCAAAAATCCATTCCCGTGTTGTTGGGCTATTTGTAGACTCATCAGTAAAGGAAACTTCTCCATTTTCTTTGATTGTACTTAATTCTGGGCTGAAGGCTGCTTCAACCAATACCGGCTCAGGTACCTCTTCCTTACATGCCAATAAAGCGAAAATTATGAAAGTTTTACAAAATTTAATTTTTGATCGCATAGTTATCTAAAATTATAAGTTAAACTAAAAAATAAATTTAATAAAATAAGGTCTAAATCCTACAAATATTATTTCAATCATTGTCCTTTAAAAGAAATAATAGGTGTTACAAACGCCAAACTGCATTAAAGCTGCTGTTTTAAATCAATTTCAGCAGGTAGTAGACGGTCAATTGAATAGTTTAGGTGTAAGTTATTAAAGGAGTTACAATTATATTTAAATTCTTGCCCATAACCCTTGAAAAAAGGGCAGCTAAACCTAGTCAAATTAGGAACACAAATACCAATAAAAGAGAAAAATTCAAGCCTTTGCTGTAGAAAAAGATGTAGATCTGAAGCTATTGCTCACCAAAAATCAATAGGACAAATGCAGAGAACGGAGTTCAAGAAACAAAAGCTAGAAAAGGTCTTGGATAAATAAAAAATTATCTTTGATACAAGATACTTTTGGTCCAATAAATGAGGAGTATATTGCAAAGCTATTATTTTTGCAAAAATTGATTTTATGAAAAGAAAATATTCTATAGCCGTCGTTCAACTTAACCTCAATGATAGTCCGACAAATAACTTAGCAAAGTGTAAGGATTGGGTTATAAAAGCAGCAAACCAGGGTGCTGAAGTCATATGCCTACCGGAATTGTACAGTAGCCATTATTTTTGTCAAAGTGAGGATGTGGATAATTTTGATCTAGCAGAACCTTTATACAGCACTTCATTTTTGGCCTTTAGTGAATTAGCGAAAAAATTAGGCGTAGTTATTATTGTGCCTTTCTTTGAAAAAAGAATGGCAGGAATCTACCATAATAGTGCTTACATCATCGATACCGATGGAACTGAAGCAGGGCTTTATAGAAAAATGCATATTCCTGACGACCCTCATTTTTATGAGAAGTTTTATTTCACCCCCGGAGATTTAGGTTTTAAAACTATCCCAACGAAAAAAGGGAAAATTGGCACTTTAATTTGCTGGGACCAATGGTATCCTGAAGCGGCTAGGCTGACAGCTTTACAGGGTGCTGAGGTATTGTTCTACCCTACTGCAATAGGTTGGCATCCCGGAGAAAAAGCAGAATTTGGAACCAATCAACATGGTGCCTGGATGAACGTAATGAAAGGTCATGCAGTAGCAAATGGGATTTATGTGGCTGCAGCCAATAGGATAGGTTTAGAAAAATACCTCCCAAATACTCAGGGAATAGAATTCTGGGGAGCATCATTTATCGCAGGACCACAAGGTGAAATATTGGCGCAGGCCTCCCATGATAAAGAAGAGATCTTAATGGCTGAAGTAAATCTGGACCTACAAGACAATGTCAGGCAGAATTGGCCAT
>NZ_CAXBOC010000387.1:0-5696 GCF_963976465.1 uncultured Cyclobacterium sp.
TTCGGCAGCGGCAATCTGCAAGGCTGATGAAATAAACCTTTCATCATCCCCTTCACCAAAATGTTTGATCAAACTCTTTATTTGCTCCGTTGCTCCCATGCCACAAAAATTTCCTTTATTCCAATAAACACTAAACCTACAAAAAACATCCTTAATTTCTTTAAAAAACAGTTGAAAAACGATGGAATGTATATGGCGTACTCCACATCTCCATCAGATTCTTCCAGAGCTTGTTGATACTCTTCATTATAGACATCGGATAGCCGTTTGAAAAAGATAAGGGAAAAATATACACCTTAAAATCCGAAGCGTCGACTGGACCTTTCAATATCCATGCGGCTTTGGAAAGTTATTGCTCAAGTTGAGAAAGGGTGAGTTTGGTTTTATTCATAAATTGAATCAAAGTTTTTCGTACCAGTTTGCATACGTAGAAAAAGACATTTGCCTTTGTTATTTTTAAAGAATCAGTCAATCTATTTTACCATAAACCGAAAAGAATTTTAAATATAAGGAGAGTTAGCAAGAATCCGACAAATACATACTACTGATAAATGTTTTTGTCATGCTCTATTTCATGTTCTGAATTCAAGTCTTAAAGTTATTTCTTAATATTAATTACTTGGATAGATTGAATCCTGTCTAATCTAAAGTGTCTTACAGCATTCCGTAGCAAACAATGACCGACAAAATGTTTGATTTCCTGCTTCTCTTTATCTTCTTGATTTTTAAAAATCAAAAAATCTGAAATGGTTTTTCCTTCAACAGTCCTATTTGTTACCTCCCCATGAAAAGAACCGTATCTAATTTTAAAAAACCTATATTTTCCGAGATAATCAGATATAAAATCCTTTACTGAAATGATTTCGTTGTGATTATTGAATTTTGGCCAAGATTCTAGTATTGGACTAACGGTATCAGGCAGACCAGTATCCGGTTCAATCAGAAAAGAATCGGGCTTATTTTTAACCAAATCAATTCCTTGTAGGTAATAGCTTCCATTTAGACAAAAAGAAGAGCTGACTTGAAGTAAAATGGGGATTTTAGTCCCGGATTTTTTTATTTGTAGCGTGGTTTGTTCGTTGACCATTTCTGAAATTTTCTCCAATATTTCCGCACCGTAAACCGGAAGACGTTCTAGTAATGCTAGGGGTATGAATTTTTCGGAAAATTTATTGCTCTTTGGGTTAAACCATTTGCATTTGGCTAAATATTGATCGATTATACGAGCTTGTTGTCCAGTCTTTTCATCATATTTTGGGTCTTTTTCCTCCGCCTTTTTTACGCTGATGACTTGCATTGCAGGCGCAACAAACGACAAAATATAATTATCTACCCTCGTTTGAGTTCCATTCTTGGAGGAAAGTGATGATTTCTTCTTTCCTGTTTCAAGCGACGCAGTTTTAAAAATCACGTTTGAATAAAGTAAATCCTCCTGACTTATGACTTCGGATTTTTGAATAAGTTTAAGCTGTTTTTCTGAAATCCAGGCCTCTTCAAATTGTAATTGGTCATGGTTGAACCAAAAGCATTTACAACTTTTGGAACCCTTCTTGTGTATCTCTACTCCATCTTTAGGATCATAGCTTCCTCTGGTGTGCATCAAAATTTCCCCTATAACCATCAGCGGTGGCGTTAATAATGATTCTCCTGCTATCACTGTTTCAAAAACTGAATTTTGAATTGATGAGTAAGGATGAGATTTAAATGCTACTATATCTCCAAGTACAAAATTTTCCATGCTAAAAGTAAACAGTTAATTATATACCGAACATACAAATTATTTATTACATTTGAACTAAGCCTCGCGGAGAAATGTGCTTAGGCAATCGTCTGGTTTAGGACTGTACGGCCTTATTAGGCTGACTATTGCCATAGGGCAATAGGTAATGGATTAACCATGTAAGGTTTGAGTTTCTTTGTTAATATTCTTCTCATCACTTCCCTAACAAGGGCAGTCAGGAGAACTTTCAAGGTAAGTGCTGTACATAAATACAGTGCGATACTTATAGCCGATAGAAGAGTGAATACCGCTAGTTGTCTAATCAGTTTATTCTGCATTGGCTTCTTCTTTATTTGTTCTACGTAATTGAAAACAAGCGTGACTCAAGAAATTGGGTGCCGGTCCGGCTTCGAATGAAGTGTAAGATTGCTATTAGATACGCCTATCATCCCGCGAGGTGTTTTTTAAATTATGAGGACTGAGATAAGAGAAAAATGGTTTAGAAACAGGGGTTACCTTCATTTAAGTCCAAAATTAAATTTGGATTCGGAAGGGGACTATGTTTTTAAAAAAATCAGCAACCCCAGATACGTAGCGCACCATTCCTTTTTCCCACTTATACATGCCAACATTAAAGAAAGAAGATACAAAAAGGATCCGGTAGCAGAAAAAAGATGCCATACTGCCTCAACCGGAAAAAGCAATGCGAAAATAAGACCCCTTCATTTCGCATCGCATTTGGACAGTTTAATATTTGCATACTACGCTGACAAACTTAAGGTTTTGTATGAAGGTGTATTAGCGACAGAACCAGAGGTATCAGAATGTATTACCGCCTACAGGCAAATTCCTGACCCGAACATTCCGGGCAAAAACAAAAGCACCATCCACTTTGCACACGAAGCATTTGAACACATAAAAATCAAAGCAGAAAAGGATAAACAGTGGGCAGTCCTAAAATTTGATATCGAGAAATTTTTCAGCGGAATTAATCATAAACTTCTGAAGGCCTCCTGGTCCAAACTATTAGAACAAAAGGAACTTCCTAGGGACCATTATCAGGTATTCCGAGCATGCACCAATTTCTCCTACATATTAAAGGATGACTTAAGAATATCTCAATCAAATAATGGAAGGAAGGCAGGATTTGATGAAAAAAAGCTTGCTGAGAACCGAAAAAAGGGAACTGAATGTTTTTTTGAAAATCCGGCGGAGTTTCGCCAGGCTATAAAGTCGGGACAGTTTAAGGTCTACAAAAATCCATTTTACTCTAAAGCAGATAAAACCCGAAAGGGCATTCCCCAAGGTCTACCTATTTCTGCTACATTGGCAAATTTATACCTTTTGGAATTTGATCGTAACGTTGTCAAGGAAATCGTCAAAAAAAGAAATGGATATTATCGCAGGTATTCGGATGATATCTTGATTGTAGTTCCAGTGGATGAAGAAGAATGGGCAAATAAGTATATTACAAAGTTGATTTTAGAAAGCAAGGTTTCAATCAGCACTGATAAAACCGAGATATTTCGATTTATTAGATACACCGATGCAACAGACAAATCGATTATAAAGGGATTTTTAAAGAAAGGACATGGTTTGATCGATACCACCCCTTTGAATTACCTAGGTTTTGATTTTTATGGGTTCAAGACATTGATTGCATCAAAGAACCTTTCAAAATTTTACCGACGCATGAAAACGTCAGTTAAAAAGAAGGTAAAGATAGCCACAAAGAAATTCCAGAAGGACGAAATCGACAGGTCGGGGGTCGCTGTCTATAAACGTCAGTTGTATAAAATTTATACCAGTCTGAATCTCGAAAAATCCAACGCAACCAAAAAGCGCAAAAAATTGATCAAGAATATTTTCGGTTACTATTATTTTAAATCAGACATCCAATCCCCTCCATTCAAAGGCAATTACCTGTCTTACGCCAAAAGAGCAGCAAAAATTATGGAGGAGCCTGCAATCGAAAATCAGATCAGAAATCATAAGCGAATATTCAATAAAGCTATACGGGAAAGAATAAGAAAAAGTAAATCTTTGCTGTGACGGGGAATAAGTTTAAAAACATGTATTTTAATTGCTGTGTGGGAAGAACCTAAATAAGAACTCGAATAATGCATACAATCAATATAAAGTATATCTAATGCTTTGACGGTATAAAATCATCTATTTATAGAATCTTTATAATACAATTTTTTTGAAGAACAAGAGGGTAAATGTATCCGTCCAAGGAACTCGATCTTCCATGGAAGCCAGATTGTGGCTAGACTAGTGGCTTGAATAGACAGAGCAAACGAGAAATGAGAAACCTAGAACTAGAATTGTTGATTGTAATCCGATATAAGCAAGTTCGAATTCAATTTAAAGAGTGGATAAGTCGGATCGGTAAAATAATGGGTTAGGTAGTTTTTCAAATGAACAAACTAATCCAGATTTCCAGGTAAAGTGAAAGACAGACTCAAATTGATTTGGAAATTGTGTAGTTTTCATAACTATTCTTTGGGTATGGATGAACTCTAAAAAGAGGAAGAGCAGAAAACATAGATAAAATGAGGTTCGCGTTAGTTAATAACGAAAGAATTGAAGCCAGAAAAGGAATCAAGGGGGAATGTCAAGCTTGTGGCTTTCAGATGATTCCGGTTTGTGGGCCTATCATAATTCACCATTGGAGGCATGATAGTAACTGTAATTGTGACCCTTGGTGGGAAAACGAAACAGAATGGCATCGCAATTGGAAAAATAATTTTCCTAAAGATTGGCAGGAGAAAGTCTGTTGTGATGACCAAACAGGAAAATGGCATTTTGCGGACGTTCGTACACCCAAGGGTGTGGTTATTGAATTCCAGAATTCCCCAATCTCAAAGGAATTAATAAAAGAAAGAGAGCAGTTTTATGGTGAACAAATGGTATGGGTAATAAATGGAATAATTTTCAGAGATAATCTAACTTCCAAAGAATTCTGGGAAGACCCTGAAACTATCAATATTCGTTTAAGTCATCCTAGAATTGATATTTGGAGAAAAAAAAGTAGAAATGAAGAGTTTTTCAAATGGAAATATCCTCCTAAAAGCTGGGTAGGAGTTTTGAGACCGGTGTTTATAGATTTTGGTGAAGATTCCCTTCTTTGGGTTAAAGAAGGTATGGGAACTAAACAAATTAGTGGTGTATATATTTTAAAAGAAAAGTTTATAAGTCACTATGGTGGAGTCTAGTCAATATAAAACCTCATAACACTCCCAAGCTCATTGCTTGGGAGCACTCAAAGTCCTTGAAATATAGTCTCTTTTAGACTTTTTCCGAGGTTTTCGTAATTATATTTTAATGTCGCTGGGACCAGTCCTCTCCCAACTCATGTGCCATGGGTTCCTACTTATGCATTTCGCGGAAACATCCGATATTGCAACCTTGGTGGTTTTTCTCTGGCATGTTGGTACTATCTATCATTGAATAATATAAACCTTTCCCATAGAATTGATTATAAGGTAATAAGAGATTTTTAAATAAAATATCTGTAGAAGGGATAATTTATGCTGGTGGCCATGTGGATTCGGTTGGGAATTTCATCTTTTTTCCACCAGCATCAATTCATATTCAGAAAAAAAGTTATGCCTTATCAGAATAGAGTAGACGGCACGGATTATTGAATTTTGTAAGACCCCCTGATTGTGAACCGAAATTAGAGGGTAATCGCCATTCAGTAAAAATCTGGATGTAAAGATGAACATTTCTTTAGAAAAGTTTATTATTGAAAATACTCTTGATGTATTGGAAAACAATCAGTTAAATTTGGGTCTGGCCAAGTTGAACCTGAATTTCGGTTACTTTTATTAATTGTGGATTTTGGAATTGCTTCTAAGATTGATGAGTGTTTCAGATGACGAGATGGATGTTTTTTCTAGTACTTATATGGCAGTCATAGGGAGTGTTAGCTCAACTCTGTCTGGCTTCCCTTCGGGGGGCTAGCCCCCCG
>NZ_CAXBOC010000388.1:0-5693 GCF_963976465.1 uncultured Cyclobacterium sp.
ATCATTATGTGTATTGTAATGAGGATTGGTCATCCAAGATTCATCTTCATACAATAATTTGTCTAATGTTCCATCATTTCTTTTCCCTATAAATTCCAGGTAATCATTCTGGTCAAATGAGCCATCTTCTTGACCACTAATGTACACCGACACCTCTTCACCCCGGTGATAAACTTTGATCTCTCGGGGATCCAAATCATCTACTGACAGGCCTGATGCAGAAAGGGTGGTATAGCTTAATCGATAAATTCCATCCGAGCTTGTAGGTATTTTATAATAGTCTCTATCATAATTCATCCAATCATTTGACTGCCCACTCACAAAAAAGTGTTGAAAAATCCCCACCAAAAGGAAGGTCATACGCAAGGCCTTAAAAATATTTATTCTATAATCCATCATATAATCTAAAACCAGACTTTAATGGGTTAAGTGAAACTTTAACACTGAAAACATGAGAATAAGGCGTTTCTGAAATACTACCTATATCAGTAAGGGCATAATCCACTAGAACAGCCTCACTTACCCTAAACCCCAAGCCAAAACCGGGTTGAAAAGAAGTGTATTCGGAACCATCAAAATCTTTCAATGTCTGCACATTTCCCGCTCCAATCCTAAAAAATGCAGTCTGCCTATACCCCAGCTCCATTCCGATTTTAGGAGACAAATTAAACAGGTCGCTTCCATACAATGCGTTCCTTTCTCCGTCAAAGGTTAAATCTACATCCAATACCGTCAAAAAATCAATCTCCTCTGTTAGCTCAAAATTCTTGGAAAAACTGAGGGTAGCTCTTGGGAGGGTAAGCTCTATACTATTGATAGGAATTTGATTTTGGGTTTGGGCATAAATATCTCTTACCAATTCAGCATTATGAGACCAGGCATTAAAGGTGGTAGTAATGTCTCTGGCCATTAAGCCAACACGCCAGCCATTTTCCATATAAATAGCTCCAAAATCTAACCCGAAACCCCATGCCTTGGCAAATTTACCTACATTTCTATGGATTACTTTTGCATTCACTCCCACCTTTAAATAATCACTAATATCCCTAGCAAAGGACAAAAGCAATGCATAATCCGCAGCATTAAAAAACTGGATATTGTCATAATTTAAGGCTCCATTGGCATCATATAAAAATCGAGTATCTGGGATATCATCTACCCCAAACCTAACGAGTGAAACCGCTATTTGATTGTCTTCTTGAATATTTGTAGAATAACCTGCGAAATCAAATTTTGCAATTCCCGCAAAATACTCAGCATGCATCAAAGAGAATTCGTGCTCGTGCTTGATCCCAAGCAAACCTGCAGGATTCCAATAGGCGGCGGTAACATCATTGACTGCTGACACTTGGGCTCCGGCCATACCTAAAGCCCTAGCTCCAATCCCAATGTTCATGAATTCGTTGGAATATTTAGGGGCTATCCCTTGGGCTCTTACGGCTCCTGATAGCAAAATCCCCACCAACACACAAAAATTTACCCTACCAAACATGAGTTTAAATAATAATCCTTTCGCAAAGTAAAAAGAAAAAACCATTGTAAATATTCTGAAATTAAAAAATTATTGAATGCTTTGTTCGGAATTGTTCACATCTGAACAATAAACTGTACGGTGACATCCAAAAAAATACTTTGGTTATTGGTAATACTTGTTAGAATAAAACAAACGCAAAATTTTAATATTTTATTAGCCCTACCATAATCTGCTTTTAAAACAAAAATTAACGCATTTTAGCCCAAAATTGGGTATTGCTTCGATCTTTGCATACCATGGAATTAGGCAATACCTACTAGCAGGTAAAAAGTTGGTATTATTTTTCCAATAGGTGAGATCAATCGATTAAAATAATTGTGAACTAGTATATTTCTTTGAACAATAAAACATGAAAGCTTCAAACACCCAAACCCAAATGCGGAAAGGGATTTTGGAATTCTGCATATTACATATCATTTCCAGAGGAGAGGTCTACGCGACCGATCTGATAGAGGAGTTGCAAAGTGCTGAGATGATAATTGTAGAAGGTACCTTATATCCTCTTTTAAACAGGCTGAAAAATGCCAAATTAGCTTCCTATAAATGGGTGGAATCAGAGGCAGGTCCACCAAGAAAATATTATTCTATCACGCCTCAGGGGCTGGAATTCTTAAATGACTTACAGCAGACATGGGAAAACCTGGACACATCCGTCAATCAAATAATAGCGAAAGCAAAAAACGAATAGGAACGATCAAGTAATTAATATATATTTTCTTGACCTTAGTCATTTAAATCATGAAAAAGACAATTAGCATAAATATCAGTGGCATTCTCTTCCATATTGAGGAGGATGGATATACCGCCTTAAAAAATTACCTGGATGCCATCAATCAACATTTCTCCCATTACGAGGATAATCAAGAAATTATTACCGACATTGAAAATAGGATAGCCGAAATCTTCCTAAGTAATCTAAAAAACAATAAGCAGGTTATTACAGCAGACAATGTTTCTAACCTAATCCAAAAAATGGGAACAATAGCGGATTTTAAAGCTATTGAACAGGACTTGGAGGAGGAAAAACAGACTGAAGATCCAAACAATGACTTTTATAAATACGTAACTCCTCCGGATCAAAATTCAGGGAAAGGATATAAAAAACTAACCCGCCTGGTCCATGGTAAAATACTCGGAGGAGTGTGTGCCGGCTTTGCAAACTATTTCTCCATAGACCCGCTTTGGACCCGACTCATCACCATATTAATGCTGTTTAGCGGCGGTTTAAATTTAAATGCACTAAGCTTACCTTTCCTTTCTGAAGGCTTTCATTTGAACACTGCCATCGGCTGGTGGACGGTAATTGCTTATGCCTTACTATGGATTATTCTTCCGGTCTCCTATGATAAACCGGAAGATAAAAACATCAAGAAGCTTTACAGAAACCCTGATGATAGGGTATTGGGAGGGGTAGGTAGTGGCTTGGCTGCTTATTTCGATATAGATGTCATTTGGGTACGGCTGGCTTTTTTCGGTCTTACTTTTGCCGGAGGTTCAGGATTTGTATTGTACTTTATCCTATGGATAATTACACCTATGGCCAAATCCATTACAGAGAGGATTGAGATGAAAGGGGGAGCTATAACTTTAAGTAATATTGAGACCACCATCCAGCAAAATCTATCTACCGAAAGCAGCAAGGAGGAGTCTACTTCAAAAAAAATAGTGCTCGCTCCGTTTAGGTTCCTAGGAAAAGCAATTAATGCTATAGGGAAAGCACTTGGCCCATTTGGAGCATTCTTATTGGCAGTCATAAGGGTATTTTTTGGTCTCTTGATTTTTACCTTAGGAATGGTAATCCTTATAATCCCTCTTGCCTTTTTAGGACTTTACAGTGAATTGATCATTAGCAATGATTGGGCTTATATGTGGGACGGTTTCCCTATCAATACCATTGCTGAGCTTTTACCTGTATGGTTGGCAATTGCGCTATCTGTGATTGTCTTTATACCAAGTATAGTATTGGTTCTTTTGGGCATTAGTGTATTAATCAAAAGGAACCTCATCGATGGAAGGTTTGGTCTTGTTATCTTCGGCATTTGGATCATGTGCATTCTTTTAGGCGCCTTCCAAGCACCAAAAATAATTGGTCAATTTAAAAGTGAAGGCAGTTTTACGGTTGACCAAAATCTTGAAGTTCCTGAAAACACACTATTATTAAGCGCCGAAAGTAGTGGAATAGATGAAGGCGAACTAGGCTTTGTTAAACTACAACTAAAAGGGCATGAAAAGGATGACTTGATAGTGAAGCAAAAGTTTATTTCCAAGGGCTCCAATAGAAGTGACGCCATAGAAAATGCTTCGGAAGTAGCCTACGAATTACAACTTACTGACAGCCTGTTGATTTTCGATAAATCCCTGACCTTTCCCGACACAGCAAAGTTTAGGATGCAACACTTGGAGCAGACATTATTTATCCCCTATAACAAGGCCTTTGTAATTGATCGTAATTTACTCTCAATTTTAAGAAACACCTTAGGAAAAGACGGATATAAAAACAGAGATATCAATAGTCAAAACTATTGGGTATATAATGAAAATGGCTTGCTTTGCTTGAATTGTGTCAATGACCACAAACAATCTTCTACCGATAGCCTTTCCAGATCTTTATACAATGAGAGTTTTATAATGAAAAAATAGCAGGCTAGGCTAACAACTACTTATCACTCTGTACATATTAATCCCCCCGCCTATTTAATTAAATAAGCGGGGGGATTTTTTATCAACCCCAGCACTTGTAAACATGCCTTTTCACCGAGTTGACCAAAGATCACTCCATTATAAAGCCACCACATCTTCATTATGACTCAGATCAATTATTTCGATTTTCCTAATTGACCTTCTATTACATGCTATTGAAAAAGAAAAAATTCCTGTTTGAATTTTAGGTTAATAGGTTTTAAAGCAATACTTTAACTAAACATAAATCAGACCTGAATCACAAAGGTTAATCAGTGTCAATTGCATAAAATTATAGCACTATGGATGTTAAAGTTAAATTTTTAGGCGCCGCAGGAACCGTTACAGGTTCTCGCTTTTTTTTAGAGATCGGATCTTTTAGGGTTCTCGTTGATTGCGGCTTATTCCAAGGCCTGAAGGAAAACCGTCTAAGAAACTGGGACACCTTCCCTATTCAACCTGAAACAATTGATATTGTTTTACTTACGCATGCACATATCGACCATTCGGGATACTTGCCTAAATTAGTAAAAGAAGGATATCAGGGGCCCATTTATCTGACTGAAGCTTCTTTAGAATTGGTAAAAATCTTATTACTGGATGCAGGCAAACTACAAGAAGAAGAAGCCAAGTTTGCCCGAAAGAAGGGCTACTCCAAACATTCAAACCCACAACCTTTGTTTACCCGGGAAGATGCAGAAAAAGTTTTCCCAAAACTCAAACCCATTTCCTTTGATCAAGCGGTCAAAATTAATGATCAGTTAAGCATCACTGCATACAATGCGGGTCACATTCTCGGTGCATCAATATTAAAATTACAGGTCAAAGGGGACAAACAGGAAAAAAGCATTGTGTTTTCCGGAGATCTAGGTAGGACTAAAGATCCTATATTAGACCCTCCGGCAGAAATACCTTTTGCAGATGTATTGTTTTTAGAAACCACCTATGGAAACCGGGTAAACGAATCCACCGGGATAGATAGAAAGTTAGGAAAGGTAATTCGGGACACCTATTACAATGGAGGGGTTTCATTAATTCCTTCCTTTGCTGTTGGTAGGACTCAAATGATATTGTTTTACTTGCACCGACTTCAACAAAAGGGGTTTATCCCTCAAATCCCCATCTATGTAGACAGCCCCATGGCCATTGATGTGACAAGCTTGTACAAAGACTTCCCTGAATACCACCATTTAGGCCCTTCGCTTGAAAATTCAAACGCCAATCCTTTTTTACATAAAAACCTACATTATTACAGAGATCAGGAATCTTCCATCAGCCTAAATAATATAAAAAACAATGCCATTATTATTTCGGCAAGTGGAATGGCTACAGGAGGACGAATATTACACCACCTTTACAATAGATTACCCAATAAAGAAGACAGCATACTCTTTGTCGGCTATCAGGCAGAAGGGACCAGGGGGCGAAGGATCCTAGAAGGTGAAGAAACGTGTAGAATTTATGGGATAGATGTACCTGT
>NZ_CAXBOC010000389.1:0-5643 GCF_963976465.1 uncultured Cyclobacterium sp.
TTCCTTGTATCAATTTGCCCACTGGGCATATATAGGTGGGGCAATGGGTAAGGGGCTACACAATATTCTAGAACCTTTGGCTTTTGGAATTCCCGTATTGCACGGGCCATTGAAAAAAGTTTCCAAATTTCCGGAAGCCGGTATAAGCCGGCAATACGGCTGTGGCTTTCCTGTGAAAGATGAGTCAGAAATCATATCCGTAATAGCCAAACTTAGTCAAGAGGCAGATTATGAAAAAGCTTGCATGGCTGCCAAAGAACTGGTAGGCGATAACTTAGGAAGTGCTGATAATACAATGGCAATCATTAAGAAGGAAAGATGAAAGGAAGGGTGATTAAAACGACAGGGTCCTGGTATGAGGTTAAGGTGGGTGAAAAACTGATCAAAGCCCGGCTTAGGGGGAAGTTCAAGCAGGATAACCTCAAATTGACCAACCCCATAGCGGTGGGGGATTATGTGATGCTGGAGAATGAAAAAAACCAGTCAACGGCTGTGATTTCCGATATTCTTCCCAGGGACAATTATATCATTCGGAAATCTACCAGGAAGCAGCATTTTTCCCATATTTTGGCGTCCAATATTGACCAGGCTTATCTAATGGTAACGGTGAGGTCACCTCGTACTTCACTTGGTTTTATTGATCGGTTTTTGGTCAGTGCGGAGAGTTTTAGGATCCCAAGCACCATTCTTATCAATAAGGTAGAAACCTTGACCAAACAAAAAGACCTGGATTTCAAACAGGAATTGCACGATATTTATGCGCCATTAGGTTACCCAGTTGTGGAATTGTCTGCCTTGCATGATGAGGACTTGATGCAGAAGTTCAAACCCGGCCTAGAGGGGAAAACTACTTTATTGGCTGGCCATTCCGGTGTTGGAAAGTCCACCTTGCTCAATAGGCTTATCCCCAACGCAACACAGGCCACTCAGGAAGTGTCTAAGTTTTCTTCCAAGGGAGTGCATACCACCACCTTTGCAGAAATGTTTCCTTTTGGTGAAGATGGTTATTTTATCGATACCCCCGGTATCAAAGAATTTGGTATTTTGGACATTGAAGATCATGAGTTGTCCCATTACTTTGTGGAGCTAAGAAAATACTTGGGACAATGCAAATACAACAATTGCAAACATATTAATGAACCGGGATGTAAAGTTCTGGAAGTGTTAGAACAAGGCTATATTCACCCTTATCGCTATGAGAACTATCTCAAAATAATGAGTGAGGAGGATAGTCATAGATAAAGGTAAATCAACAGTATTTATCAGGATTTTGGCAAAGCAAAGTTCACTCATTGCTTTGAAAGCAGAGGCAATTCGGTTACTTTCATTTAAATTTTGACAAAAGAAATGACGCAAAAAGCAAAAATATTGGTGTTGAACCACCACCAAATTCAACAAAAGATCACACGCATAGCTTTTGAGATATATGAAAGGAATGCGGGGGAAAAACAATTGACCATAGCAGGACTTACCGGGATGGGTTATGTTTTCGCAGAATTAATGGTGAAGAAATTAAAGGAAATCGCACCATTTGATCTTCAGTTGATTAAAATAGAACTTGACAAGGCCAACCCTATACTAGAAGAGGTTATTCTTTCAGCACATGAACCTCTGAATGGGAAGTCCATTATCCTAGTAGACGATGTATTGAATACAGGTAAAACCTTGGCCTTTGCCATGGTTCCTTTTCTTGAACAAGAAGTAAAAAAAATGGAAGTTTTGGTTTTGGTCAATAGAAGCCACAAGCTTTTCCCGGTTGCTCCGGATTATACCGGCTATGAATTGGCCACCACCTTGAGTGAGCACATTACTGTCAACTTAGACCCAGAAGATTCCACCGTTCATTTACACTAATATGTCTGTACATCAATCAACCCATTTGAAACGAATTACTACGCATATACTTCAGGAAATGAAGAAGCGTAAAGAAAAAATTTCCATGCTTACTGCTTATGATTTCTCCATGGCGGGCATAGTAGATGCGGCAGGAATTGACATGATATTGGTGGGCGACTCTGCCTCCAATGTAATGGCAGGACACGAAACCACCTTGCCGATTACACTAGACCAGATGATCTATCATGCCACCTCTGTGGTAAGAGCTGTGGAACGGGCACTGGTTGTAGTAGATATTCCTTTTGGCTCTTATCAGGGCAATAGTTCAGAGGCACTGAGGTCTGCCATCCGGATCATGAAGGAATCAGGTGCCCATGCCGTAAAGGTAGAAGGGGGAGAAGAAATCAAAGAGTCTGTCATCCGCATATTGAGTGCCGGCGTACCTGTGATGGGCCACTTGGGCTTAACGCCGCAGTCCATTTATAAGTTTGGAACCTACACCGTCAGGGCCAAAGCAAAAGATGAAGCCAAAAAACTCTTAGCCGATGCGAAGGTCCTGGAGGAATGCGGTTGTTTCGCCCTTGTATTGGAGAAGATACCTGCTTCCCTAGCCAAAGAAGTGGCTTCAGCGGTAAGTATCCCTGTGATCGGCATAGGTGCAGGTCCGGATGTGGATGGGCAAGTATTGGTGCTTCATGACATGTTGGGGATAACCCAAGAGTTTCAACCTAGGTTTTTGAGGCAATATGCAGACATCAGAAATACCATGCTAAAAGCAGTAGGGGATTATATTAAGGACGTTAAATCCGAGGACTTTCCCAATCAGGAAGAAAGTTATTAAGCCAATACCTGTGCTGCAAGAAAGTGGATTGAATGCCTTTGGTTTTTAAGCTGCTAAGTTTACCATTGGTACCTGATTTTCTCACCTTATGTATGCTATCCTCCTTAGGGTTATTATTTTCCCTTATCTCGATCTGTGGTCTTAGGATAAAGATATTTTTCGTAATTTAGCCCACAATTTTAAATGTAATTCATTTTTAATAATACAATTAGAAAACAGATATAAACATGAGTGACAAAACCCCCAAAATTCTTTATACCCTTACCGATGAGGCACCGGCGTTAGCCACCTATTCCTTATTGCCAATCATCAAGGCATTTACCGATTCGGCCGGGGTGTCTGTGGAAACAAGAGACATTTCTCTTTCAGGTAGGATTCTTGCTAATTTTCCTGAGTTTTTAAAAGAAGAACAAAGAGTGAAGGATGCGCTTTCCGAATTGGGAGAGATCGCCAAAACCCCGGAAGCTAACATTGTAAAACTACCTAATATTAGTGCATCTATTCCGCAGTTGAAAACTGCAATCAAAGAGTTGCAGGAAAAGGGTTTTGCCTTGCCGGATTATCCTGAGGATCCTAAAAATGAACAAGAAAAAAACATCAAAGCCAAATACGATAAAATTAAAGGTTCTGCTGTAAACCCTGTCTTAAGGGAAGGTAATTCTGATAGAAGAGCACCTCAAGCTGTCAAGCAATTTGCCAGAAAAAACCCACATAGCATGGGAAAATGGAGCAAAGACTCCAAATCTCATGTTTCAAGCATGCCTGAAGGAGATTTTTATGGCAGTGAAAAGTCCGTAACCATACCTTCAGAAACCAGTATCAACATCGTATTGCACGGAGAAGATGGTACAGAGACGTCCTTAAAAGAAGGTTTGGCCTTACAAAAAGGTGAGATTATTGATGCCGCTGTTTTAAGCGTTTCTGCTTTAAGAAAATTCCTTAAAGAGCAAATTGCCGAAGCAAAAGAGCAAGGCGTACTGTTCTCATTGCATATGAAGGCTACCATGATGAAGGTGTCTGACCCAATCATTTTTGGGCATGCCGTGACTGTTTTCTTTGCTCCGGTATTTGAAAAACATGCAGCAGTCCTTAAAGAGGCAGGAGTAGATCCAAAAAATGGTTTTGGAGATCTTATAGCTGCTTTGGATAAATTGCCTGAAGCTACTCGCAAATCGATTGAAGCTGATATTGATGCTTGTTATACAGAGAGCCCAGACTTGGCCATGGTGAATTCTGACAAAGGAATTACCAACCTACACGTTCCCAGTGATGTAATCATTGATGCTTCCATGCCTGCCATGATCAGAAGCAGTGGGCAAATGTGGAATAAAAACAATGAATTACAAGATACCAAAGCAGTAATTCCGGACAGATCTTATGCGGGAGTTTACCAAGAAACCATTGATTTCTGTAAGAAAAACGGTGCTTTTGATCCAACCACCATGGGCTCTGTTCCCAATGTTGGGCTAATGGCGCAAAAAGCCGAAGAGTATGGTTCTCATGATAAAACATTTGAAATTCCATCTGCTGGTACCGTAAAAGTAACGGATGCTTCCGGTAATGTAATTTTGGAAAATGCAGTAGAAAAAGGAGATATCTGGAGAATGTGTCAGGTAAAAGATGCACCTATTCAGGATTGGGTTAAGCTTGCTGTTAACAGGGCCAAAGCTACAGGTGTTCCTGCCGTTTTCTGGTTAGACAACAACAGGTCGCATGATGCTGCCCTTATAGCCAAGGTAGAAACTTACCTAAAAGACCATGACACCAGTGGTTTGGAAATCTATATCAAATCCCCTAAAGAAGCGACCCGTTATTCTTTACAACGAATAAAGGACGGCAAAGACACCATTTCTGTAACAGGAAATGTATTAAGGGATTACTTGACAGATTTATTCCCAATCCTGGAGTTGGGTACAAGTGCCAAAATGCTTTCTGTAGTACCTTTAATGAACGGTGGAGGTTTATTTGAAACCGGTGCCGGTGGATCTGCTCCTAAGCATGTTCAGCAATTTGTAGAAGAAGGTCACCTTAGATGGGATTCTCTGGGAGAATTTTTAGCCCTGGCTGTTTCCCTTGATCATTTGGGTGATACTTTTAATAATGAACGAGCTAAAGTATTGGGAAAAACCTTGGATATAGCAACTGCGAAGTTTTTGGAAAATGGAAAATCTCCTTCCAGAAAAGTGAATGAACTTGACAATAGAGGAAGTCATTTTTATCTGGCAACTTATTGGGCGGAGGCCTTGGCAAACCAAGATGAGGATGCAGCATTGAAAGCTATTTTTACTCCGGTAGCCAAAACCATGAGTGAAAATGAGCAGAAAGTGGTGGATGAACTAAATGGTGCGCAAGGAAGCCCTGTGGATATTGGAGGTTATTATAAGCCTGACGAGGACAAAACGTCTACCGCCATGCGTCCAAGTAAAACCTTAAATGAAATATTGAAAACTATCGTGGCCTAGTTGGACCTAAGTTTTCAACCCGGATGATGCAACGACCTTCCGTTGCTTATTTCAAGACGGGACATAAGCTTAATATAAAAAAGCCGGAAGATAATTTCTTCCGGCTTTTTGTGTTTCAGAGCGGCATAAAAGCCGGGAGTTTAGAATGGCAGAACCATTTTAACTCAACTTATAGTCTTTTGATTTTGATATTTCTGAACCAAACATCATCTCCATGATCTTGGAGGACAATTTTACCTTCTTTATACTTGGCAAAGCCTTCCCATTGAGAGAATTTGCTTTCCGCAACCATGGCTTTCCATTGGTCGTCCCAAAGTGTAGTCTCCACTGTTTTTACTCCATTGAGAAAAAACTGCAAGGTATTGTCATTGATTATGATCTCCGTCTTATTCCATTCACCTACCGGTTTGGCAGCTTCTTCGGAGGACTCAATCATGTCATAAAGATCTCCGGCTCTGTGGGTGATGATTTGGCCATCTTTATGTCCATCATTGTCAAGTACCT
>NZ_CAXBOC010000390.1:0-5634 GCF_963976465.1 uncultured Cyclobacterium sp.
GGAACAGGAAAGCAATGATATGATGAAAATTTTGGGTTATTGACAATCTCCAGCTCCTTAGTAAAAAAAAAGCGCTTCCTTTAAGGGGAATCGCTTTTTTTTGTTGGATAGAACACTCAACACGCATGCATTTACAACTACTTATGTAGTTTTTTTAGTGATAAAAATAAGCTATGAAAATTTTTTCATAGCTTAAGTCAATTAACAATAAACCCAAAATAACCAAAGTTGTAATAGAAGGATTTGAACCTACCATGATTTCTCATCTCCGCTTCCCCTTCGGGGTATTACAATTACCATTTCTTCCGATTTGGTATTACAAATATACCTATAAATATTATTTTACAAAAGTATTCGATACTTTTTTATATTTTTTTTTTAACTACCCTAAATAACTAAAATAATTGAGATAACTATTAAAATTATAGTACTTACCATAAAATTTATTATCAAGTTTTAGAAAACCCTGCCAGAAGAAATTTGAAAATGTTTAATTTTTTTTCACCTATTTATCATTAATAATTATGAAATGGACATTAAAGCCCGAATGTTGCCAAATCGAAAAGCAATCTTGATTAGGAAACTCTAAATTATTCGTAAAACCCAGGTACTGTCCCCTATTCATTACTGAATAAATGAATTTTTAAGAAGAACAAGACCTGTTCAGGCCTTGAATCATTAAGCACACAAATTGAATCACCATGTAAATAGGAATTAAGTGCTTATTCATTCAAAAAATAGACTTTGATGAATCCATTCAATTAGGCTCATCCATGGAATTATAAAAAAAAAATTATTGAACCCAGCCCAAATTAAATTGTTTTTAAACACGGTTAAGTCATCACTGCTAACCCTTTTTAGCGCTTTCTAAGTTAGGAAAGGTAGTAGCATTATTTTTTGTTCGGGATTCCTACAGCTTCCACAAATTAAACCCCTCCCTAAACCTATCAATGACTGGTTTTTAAAACCAAGGGTAAGGAGCTAAGTGTCTTCAAAATGTTTATTCTCGGAATGATGATTTTTTCAAAACACTAAGTCGAACCCAGGTTATTGAGCGTCATTAAATGTTATTTTCCAGACATTGCCTCCTAACTTCCATCCCCCATATTCAATTACGTATAAATTTTCATCAATCAAAACAGCGTCTACAGGCTGGGTAAAACCGCTAGCTATTCTAAATGTATTCATTTTATAATTTTCTTCTTCTTTAGAAAATTGTAAATCTAACAGCAATAGATCTTCCCCTTCTGAAGTAAATGGTTGCATAAGTGCTGACTTATTGCCATTGGTATACCTAAGAACCATTGCTTTACCTTTATATTTACCCGGAAGTGCATGCCCATTATCAGAGACTAGACCCAGTGGAGAAGAGTGTGGAGTAAATGTCGTCATCCCCAGACCCAAATCTGATGCATCTTGAATTTCACCGGTGGTTTTATCCCTAAATTTATCAGCATCCGGACCATAATTCACTATACTTTTACCAAAGTTAATACCCTCAGGTTTTTTAGGAAACTGAGGATCATTGTAAAAATCATCCGGCCATGCTGCAGCCCCTTCATTTAAGAATGGATCCTTAGATGGGTCGGGAAACCAATCAGAATACTGCTGTGGTGTTTCCATACCGCCCATAATCCAAGGATAGCCATAATGAAAACCTTCTCGCACCCAATACATGTCCTCATTTTGGTCATAATCACCGGAGTTGACTACAGCCAAAAGTCGACCGTCAGGGTCTAATGTTAGGTCATAGGCATTCCTAAGGCCTTCGGCATATAGGTAACCATTATCCTTTAGGTATTTAAGATCATCGGGAAGCAGTAGGTTTTCTGCTTCAATGGGAATACGGAATATTTTAGAAGTAAGGGCTACATCACGCGCGTCGGGATAAGCTCCTAAATTATCTTGAACTTCTCCATGATCGGTTCGACTACCACTTACTACAAATATACTCTTCCCATCTTCACTCACCTGCAAAGCAGACCAACCATGGTCGAACGGAGTATTCGTCGTACCATATTCTGCGGTTGTAAACATCATGGTCACTTGGGCAAGGCCTGATTTATCCCAGTTTACCCGCACCATTCTTCCCAAAGTTCCTTTATCCTCGTTGACCCTAACATTGCCGGATAAAAACAATTGTCCATTGTGCATGGTGGCTCCTTGAAGCCTAGTAATTCCATGCGCTGACAATTCAAGCATCTTTTCCAATTGGTGTGGATCTTCCATAGGTAGCCTATAAACATCTCCTCCAATGGTGGCATACCAGATATATTGACCTGGCCCTTCCCATATTCTCACCACCCTGGGGACTACCTTAGTAAAATGTTCAATTTCCAAACCCGGCACAAGGGGTTCAGGGTTAATTGCATTCGCTTCACTAGACTGCATTTCATTAAGCTGCTGAATAAAGCTCACCAAAGCCCATCGTTGGTCTTCTGTCAATAGGTCCTTAAATGAAGGCATAACACCTTTACCTTCTGCTATTTTATAGAAAATTTCTCCACCCGATTGAGCTTGAACTGTTTCGGAAGTCAAATCTGCAGGCTGAGCACCCATTGCTTGCCCGGCCGCTCCATCACCCCTTCCTCCCGCCCCATGACATGTAGAGCAATAAATTTGAAATAAATTTTTTCCTTTTTCTATGCTATTATTATCTACATCAGGCTGTTGAGGCAATGCTATTGAATCAGGTACCAACCAAGAAGCTTCTGATATTACTTTATTTCCACTAGGATTTTGACAGGAAATAGTGGTCAACAAATAGCATAAAAATATCAATAGAAAACGGCCATTCATAATCTTGGGTTTATAATTAAATTATTCCCATAATTTAAAAAAATGTTGGTAAGATTATATCGTTTCCTAATTATTTCTGTAATAAAAGCAAAATTAATATCAGTCTTTACACTTTTCTTTCCCTTTTTTGTCAATGAATTACTACTTATTTCATTTTGAAACTAAGGAATGAACAATAAAAATTTACTAACTTGGATTACTCCGATATAAACAACACTTGTTATTGCAAATCATGAAAAAACTAGTAGTAACCATAATTTTATTGACCGGAATCAACCTTGTTTCCAAGGCTCAAATAGGTGCCAACCAATTTAATATTGGCTTTGATGCAGGAGGCGTGCTCAATGAATATTATCAATCCCAATTCCCGGCGGGCTTTGGGGCTTCCGTTAAAGGTTTATTGGGTATGGCCATGAACTCACAATTTTCAGTTTCAGGGCATTATTTGTATTTCCCTTTAAATTCAAATAATATTCTTCCAAAAGGCGAGAGCATAAGCTTACACCAAATCCCTGTATTTGTTGGATACAGAGTATATAGGGAATCTTTCTTCTTTGAACCCCAAATTGGTGCAGCATTATTGATCAACAGTAGCAAAAATCAATTGGGTAAAACCTCTTCCAATGACTTTGAATTTGCTTTTTCTGCAGAAATAGGATACGTATTTAATCAGTTAGAATTCAGTCTTCGGTATCAGCAATCAGGAGGCTCACCCTTTCAATTGGCTTTTTTGGGAGCCAGAGTAGCTTATGTCTTAGTTGGTATAAACTAGTTTCTCAATTTTCTTAAGTGCTCTCCATATATATATAAAATGCCTCTAAAAATCACTTAGAGGCATTTTATCTTTACTATAGTATTTTATTTTCGATCATTGATTTGACAATCAAAATATTTTGAAAGATTACAGCAAACCTTTCCTTAGCACATTTTTTGATTAAGTTGTATATACTGAATTGAACATCACATAATCAGTGGTAAGGTCTGATCCCCAGCCTGTAGCTTCTTGCTTTCCGGTATTTAGTTCTAAATGAACGATTATATGAGATTCTCTAAGTAGTTTTTTCATATAATTTTTATCAAATTTCGTCGGAGCACCTTTTAGAAGCACCTGAACTTGGCTGTCGGCATCTCCAAGGTACAAATTGGCTTTTTTATAATTAAAGCTGATACCTGCATTTCCACAGGCTGCAATAATTCTACCCCAGTTGGGGTCACGTCCAAACATGGCTGTTTTCACCAAAGTAGAGTCAGAAATAGCCCTGATAAGTTTCATGGCCACATTTTCAGAAATAGCCTTTGAGACCTTATACTCTATGAATTTTGATGCTCCTTCACCGTCAGAAACAATTAGCTTGGCCAAATGTGTCAAAAGTTCTTTCAGCTTCTCTTTAAATTTAAGGTATAGTGGATCCTCTTCACTGGTTATTTTTTCATTTCCGGCCATTCCGTTGGCTAAAATGGCTACCATGTCATTTGTAGATGTATCTCCATCCACGGTGATCATATTAAACGACCTGTCTACGCAATATTTAAGTGTTTTTTGCAGCAACTTCTCATCAATGGCTATGTCTGTTGCCAGGAAAGAAAGCATGGTTGCCATGTTCGGGTGAATCATTCCTGAACCTTTGGCCACACCACCAATTGCTATGGTTTTTCCTTCCCATTCAAAATCTACAAAACCCTCTTTAGCAAAAGTATCTGTAGTTAGGATTGCATTGGCTAAAAAAGAACCTGCCTTGGCATCGTTGGATAATTTTGGCACCGTGGTTTTGATTCCTTCCACCACATCTTCTGTAGGAAAAGGCTCTCCAATTAAACCTGTAGAGGCTACAATCACATCTTCCGGGGAAATTTTCAAGGCAGCAGCTACCGTATCGGCCATCGCTTCTGCTCCTTCTCTCCCCTGCTCCCCTGTACATGCATTGGCATTTCCCGCGTTGCAAACTATCACTTGGGCTTTGTTATTGGAAAGATTTCGTTGGGTAACCTTGATAGGTTCCGCCTGAACTTTATTTTGAGTTAGTGTAGCCGCAGCTGCCGCTGGTACTTCCGAAAATATGATGGCCAAATCCCTTCTCATTGATTTTACTCCGGAATGAGCCCCCCAACATTTAATTCCTTTTACACTGGTTATATTCTTAATCATTAGATATTTTTTATTTTATGGTTGCATTGGAACCTGTAGAAGACCAATGGATTCATTCAATCCCAACATAATGTTCATATTATGAACAGCTTGACCTGCTGCACCTTTGACCAAATTGTCAATTGCAGCTATGACAATTGCTTTTCCGGTTCTTTGGTCCCAAAATGGATATACATCTGCGTAGTTACTTCCCCTTACTTCCTTTATCGAAGGCGCTTGATTTCTCAATCTCACAAAGGGCTTATTCTTATAAAAATCCCTGTAAAGAGCGGTCAACTTTTCTTGGTCCATCTCTGTATCAATGGCTATATAAGAGGTAGCCAATATACCCCTATCAACGGGTAAGAGATGAGGCGTAAACTGTAAAATAACGGATTTTTTCAGTAAAAATGAAAGCTGCTCCTGAATTTCTACAGTATGCCTATGTGTACCTATTCCGTAGGCTTTGAAATTGTCATTCACATTGGAGAAATGGGTGGTATTACTGGCCTTGACTCCTGCACCGGTAATTCCTGACTTGGCATCAATTATCGCTCCTGCTGTATTGCCAATGCCGGCTTCAAATAAGGGTGCAAGGCTTAAAACAGAAGCAGTGGGATAACAGCCGGGGTTGGCTATTAAGCTAGCTTCACTTATGTCTTTATAATGCAATTCAGGCATTCCATACACAGCTTTGTCAAATCCTTTAT
>NZ_CAXBOC010000391.1:0-5620 GCF_963976465.1 uncultured Cyclobacterium sp.
GCAAACAGCCTTTAAAACTACCTTTAGAGGATAATCATTTAGAACAAACCACCTACCAAGTGCACTCGCCACTTCTTTGCCCATGAGGCCTCCTCCTATTATTCCTACTTTAATGGTTTTCATTATCCTTCGATTTTAACAAATGGCTCACTTCATCAGGAGTGGCATCATTATGAACAATTGCCATTAAGGCCCTGGTCATACCTCCAGGGTTGGCATGCTGTACCACATTTCTACCATAAACTATCCCTTTGGCACCTTGCTTCATCAATCGATAGGTTCTTTCCAATATTTCTTCATCGCTAGCACGCCCTCCACCCCTGACAAGTACAGGAATGTCTCCGGCCACTTCAATTACCTTGTGGTACTCCTCCACATCATCAGTCGGATCAGCTTTTATTAGGTCAGCCCCTAACTCTGCCGCCTGTCTGACCATAGGAGTAATCAGCTTTATATTACCATCAACCATATAGCCACCGGCTTTTTCATTGGGTTGAAAAACCAATGGCTCTATCATTAATGGCATTCCATAATGGTCACACATAGGTTTTAGCTTTACTATATTTTGAATACAATGATCGGTAACTTCAGGTGCTCCGGGAATATTAAAGAGGTTGACAACTACACAGGCTGCATCTAACCGGACAGCCTGTAATACAGGCTCTTCTATCATCCTGCTGTAAAGCACATCTTGTAATTCCAGTCCATACACATTGGCCACATCAGTTCTCAATACAAGGGCAGGTTTTCTTTTACCCGGAACAGCCTGTAAATGTCGCGCTTGCCCAACAGTCAGTTGAATAGCATCTGGATCGGCATCGATCAATACTTTGACAGAGGATGATATATTCTCTATCCCACTTAAAAAGGTGAACTCACTAAAAAACCCATGGTCAATGGCTACATCAAAACACTTTCCAGACTTCTCGTTAAAAAGCCTATTCATTCTACTTAGTTTCATAATTTTATTTTCTAAAAGATAATCCGTTCGGTTCTATTCAATTTTAACTTTGTTAATTGTATCGCTAATTTTTATGGGTATTCCACCCTGCCTTTTACTCTCATCCGCAGCTTCCATAAACGCATAAATTTCAATGGTTTCTTCGGGTTCTACTGGTAATTTACCTGTCAGGAAAAAGTCATCTATGGCCCTAACCAATCTTTGATAACCTTCAAATTTGCCTATTGAATTGATCCCATCTGTACCAAAAACGGTCCCTCCGAAACCAATTTTCCCCTCTCTGATCCCTCTGAAATAACCCAACTTATCGCCAGGCCATTTACCAACAACCAAGTCAGTTCCATTGGTTGAAGTCCTTGAGACCGTTTGACAACCTGTCCCCATCACACTGAAGAGAGATTCTATGCCATGAATGCCATCCCAGAACAAATCGACATGGGCTTTTTGAAGGGGCGCAGGACCGTAGGTCTGCGCTCCCAATAATTCCCCCACATATTCCCCAGCTTTAATGGAAGTGTTTTGGCTTCCATAACGAAGGGCCGAAGAACTAAATACTTTGACCCCATAACGATTGGCTTCACGAAAAATCTTCATTACATTTTTCAGGTTCTCTGCCAAAGGCTTATCAATATATACCGGTTTCCCAGCCTTCAAGACCGGCATGACCTGCTCTAAATGGGGTCTTCCATCATTGGTCAATAGCATCACAGCATCCGATTCTCCAATGACTTCATCTATGGAATTGACTGTAGCCACTCCTTGGTTACCAATCCTCTCAGAAAAGCTTTGCAATCGTTCCTCCGAAAATTCCACATCGGGATTTCCTTTAGGGTGGTATATCACTGCAACTTTACTCTTGTAGTCTCCTGAATACAGAATTTCAGAAAAGTCAGCGCTATGAACTGAAAGTCCAATTATACCTACCTTAATTTTCGAGTTATCCATTTCGTCCTTAGGTTAAGAAAATAAAGGCATATAAATATTAGGGTAGCACCCTCATGATGCCTCTCATCACGGGCGCATGTCCCGGAAAAGTGCATACAAACTGGTAATCCCCCGGCTTGCTAGGTGCTTTAAACGTCATTATTTCTTTGGTTTTGCCTTCTAGCAATTTAGACGCCTCTACAATTTTGGGACTTTCGGGAAGATAATGCTTTGCAGGGCCTTCTTCTCCCAATGCTATAGCTAACGAGGCTATTTCATCTGCTGCTCCAGGTTCCACGAAGACTATATTGTGTTCCATCAAATCTTTGTTATCTAAAGTCAATTCGATCTGCTGGCCTGCTTTTACAGAAAACTCCGAAACATCATATGCCAACATTTCCGCGGATATGGTCAGCTTAGCAACTTCGTCATTTTGTAGTTCAAGGCTACGCTTTTCACTTGCCTCCTTTTCAGGGGCCTGATTCACGTGGGCTTCAGAATCTTCATGGTTGGTCTCAACTTTGGTAGTATCTGCATTCTCCCAAAAATTCTCATAGAATGTTCTAAACTGCATTCCTGAAATGTCTGATGTAGTATCTCCACGTCTATGGGAATCCCTGTCGCTCCAAAACCAAGCAACTTTTTGAGCTGCAATCCTGGCTTTTTCCTCCGGAGACCTCAACACTGTCTTGAGCAATTCATGATTGACGACATTGTGCTGTTGGTGAAGCCAAAGCAGTTCTAACATTGGAAGTGCATCTTCCTTACTCTGAGGATCAAGGGATTGGGCGTAACGCTGCGCTTCTTCTATCACCGCTTTGGTTTCTCTTCCACTCAACTCTACCCTTACCGAATGCCTGATCCCATCCACCGGACTCCTAAATAGTTCCAACAACTTCTCTATAGGTTCTCCATAAATTGCCACCGGTTCTTGAAGTGGTCTGTTTTTCGCAGTTATACGATAAATTCTTCCATGTGCCTGATCTCTATTGATGTCCCGGAGGTTATAGGGCGAATGAGTGATAACAGCATTGTGCCAATCTCCAAAGTACAGCGCTCCATCAGCGCCTATTACTCCATCTGAGGGTCTAAAATTCGGGTCACCTGTGTAGCCCGGCGGCACCACCCGGGGTTGGGCCTCAGAGGAGGGACGGAATGTTGGATCATTTCCAGTATACACCAAGTCGCCGGCTTCAACCCCTTCAACTACTCCCATATCTTTATATTCCAACTGGTACCGCTTTATTCCCTGGAACCCGATCACATTATATATCAGGAAATTGTTTTCATATTTGTCGGGAAAATGCTGGCTTGACAAGATCTGATTGGAAGTAATGGGCCGGATCGTCTGCTTGAACAAAGGCCTTTTGTCAAATTCATTGGTATCTGTTCTGGAGGTGACGGTTCTTTTGTAGTAAACCTGAAAAGCTTTCCCTGTGGTACCATCTGTAATTAAGGGATTGCCCCACCTGTCAATACTGATCCCATGCGCATTGGGAGTGTTTTCAACCATAAATGAAAAGTCCGATGTTCTTGGATTGAATCGATAGAGTCCTGGAGATCCTGATTCTTCACTTTTTCTATAAGGCGTTTCTATATTTTCCAGAATATATATCCCTCTTTGATAGTAGATATTGCCATCAGGTGCATAGATTAGATTATTTGCAGTATGGTGAGAATCATCTGAACCCAAGCCTCCAAAAAGTCTTTCCTTAAAATCGGCTACACCATCACCATCAGTATCTTTAAGAAACCATACATCCGGAGCAGAGATTACAATCACCCCATCATTCCAAAATTCAAAACCCGTAGGGTGCGGGACATAGGCAAAGGTGGTGACTTTATCTGCCTTGCCATCCCCATCTTCATCACTGAGGTAAGCCAACCGATCATTCATTTCTCTTCCGGGCTCCCATTTTGGATAGGTGGACCAAGATGCTACCCAGATGTTTCCTTTGGTATCCACTTGCAAAGCAACAGGATTGATAATCTCAGAAAACTCTTCCTCTGAAGCAAAAAGATTAACTTCCAAATCATCCGGGACAGTCATTCTTTCTATGGCTTCCTCTGGGTCCACATAAGTCAAATCTCTAACAATATGAGTACCTACCATTATTGGGTTGGGCACATTACTATCATCTACTTCAAAATCATCCCCATTGGCTCTTGCCCAAATTTTCTCATCCCTATTGGCTGCCATCACATCCAGCATTTCCAACTCCCTCTGCAAAGTTTTATAATTTCCATCCTGAATAGACCGCGTACCCCATACATCATTGCCACTGATGGCTCGGTACCGGTGAAACCAATAAAGGTTTTTGTCCTTAACGGTGGATCTTATGGAATCTAATGCCACTTGATCCTCACTTATGCCATTGGACATTAAGGTTTCAGCGATGTATTTACCCACTTCATGGTTGCCTTTTTCATTCAAATGAATTCCATTTATTGTCAAAGGCTCCTCCAAGGATTGATACATTTGCCTGGTTGCATCAAACAAATTAACGAAAACCACTCCTTTATCCTCTGCTACTTCTGCCATGGCTTGGGTATAAGCCTCCAAGCGAGGATTATTTTCGGAGCCATCAGGAAGGTTGGGAGACTCAAGGTCTTCATGAGCAATTGGAGAAAACAACACAATTCTGGGTACATTCACAGCATCATATTTCTGCGTCCGCAGATGATCAATCCAAAGAGAAAGTTGTTTTTTAAACGTTTCCGGTTGGTTATCAAATGATTCATTGTACCCGAAAAATGAGAAAATTACATTGGCTTTAACATTTTTCAAATGAGTATCACTATCACCAAACCCTTCATGGGCCCTGGGTCTATAGTGCACTTGATCACCAGAATAGCCCAGGTTTCTAAATACTAGTTTTTTATCAGGGCTAGCTGCTTGAAGGTAGGTCTCCATCCACCCGTCATGCTGGAATCGCTCAGCCAATGAATTCCCAACAATGGCTATCCTATCCCCTTCACTGAAAGAAAAATCAGGGTCACTGGAACATGAGCCTAAAAAAATTAGACCGGCCAAGAGGAAAAAGGAACAGATCACCCTCATGGAATTTTTAGAATTTATCAATAATCTCATTTAGAATTAAATTTTAATAAACGTAAATTTCTCTACCTACTCGATATTGGCTGACTAATGCATTTCTACTGAACAAGTACCCAAACCCGGAGCGTAGAAGTTAAACTTTACGTTAGGATGATCTGCCAACACCGACATAGGCACAGAAGTATCAGGTATTTTATTGGATATCATATAGGTGGTCAATCTTTGCCCAAAAGGGTTGTCATGTGCCCCGGCATGCCAAATAGAAACTTGCTCCGTTTCCCAAGTTTCTTTAGGCCCTACAGTCACAGCTTGGGTAGGAATCAATGGTACGTTTCCGCCACAATGCAATCTTGAATTCTGTTGAATAGTGATAGGGTGTAAATCCAAAACTCTCGTTGGAAGACCTTTGTATTCATCCACGGTTTGTGGATTGTCTTTATATGCTCCTTCACGTTTGGGGGGTTCATTAAAAGCCCAATGTTTGACATCACCTTGTCCTCCTTGCATGATTAAACATTTGGCTTGTTTCCAGCTTTCTATAAATTTAGCAGTATCGGCCTGCGGAAAATGTATGTTTTCTTCAGGCATGGCTAGTTTCTTTTCTATCCTGCTGTAACATAGGTCATTGAAAGCTTTTTTAAAAGAAAGAGAATGGCTGGCATCCACCTCTTTTCCGT
>NZ_CAXBOC010000392.1:0-5578 GCF_963976465.1 uncultured Cyclobacterium sp.
TTTTATTTAATTAACTTATTACCAATAACTTAAATCGTTAACTTGACGGCTATGGAGTTTTACTCACGGACTGGTAAATACCACAATTTACCTCAACCCCGGATGGGGTTGAACAATACCCAAGTTTGCTAGCGAAAAATGATAATAGGAGTAAAAATTATCACCAAACGCTTTCAATCAAAAACGATCCTTCATAGCTTTATCACAAAGCACCCATAAACATTAACCCCCAAATTTCCTCCACAAATACAGCAATAGGGTCAACAACAAACTGAGCAGTATACTGGTACCCAAGGGAAAATAAAAGGTGAAATTATCTTTTTTAAAAACCATATCGCCAGGCAAACCCTTAAAACCGGGAAATTTAGGCAGGAACCAGAGCAGCAATCCTGCCATCAGTAACAGCAGTCCGATAAAAATAAGTACTTTTGCTAAAGAAGGCATTCCATTTTCCATAATCCAAAAATAATGAAAGCTAAGGGAATATTATACCTGATACCTAATGTATTGGTACTTGAAACAGGCCGGGACATCATGGCACCTGTGGTAAAAAACGTAATTGCAGCAACTTCCCATTACCTGGTAGAAGATTTTAGAACCGCTCGCAGGTATATCAGTAGCCTTAAGCTAGGTGTTAATTTGGAAGAGGTTCACCTGGAAAAATTGGATAAAAAAACGCCCGAAAAACACCTAAAGAAATTGCTAGACCCTTTATTTAATGGGCATGATGTAGGCATCATTTCTGAAGCCGGCTGTCCGGGTATTGCTGATCCCGGGGCCAACGCCGTCGCCTTGGCACATAAATTAGGCATTAAAGTGGTTCCCTTGCCGGGACCTTCTTCCATGTTTATGGCCTTGATGGGCTCAGGTTTTAATGGACAATCCTTTACCTTCAACGGATATTTGCCCATCGACCGAAAAGAAAGGGTACAAGCGATCAAAGCCTTAGAGGCCAAATCGATCAGGGAAAAAACCACCCAAATGTTTATGGAAACCCCTTTCAGAAACAATCGGATGCTGGAAGATTTACTGGCCAACATGAGCAATAATACCTTGCTTTGCATTGCAAGCAATATTACGGGATCAGATGAAATGATCCAGACCAAAAAAGTTTCTGACTGGCGCAAAAAACATCCGGACCTTCATAAAATACCGGCTGTTTTTCTGATCTATCATTCCTAAAGATTTGTGGCCTAAATAATGCCGGAATTCTTGCAGTAAAGATCCATATACTTTCTTCACTCTTTTTCTAGTTTGTATTTGATAAGAATAGGGTTTCCCGTATCCAGGTCACCGGATAGTACTCCGCCATTTTCTTTTATAAGTTCATCTCGAATTTCTTTTGAAAGCTTGTCCCAGTCTTCGTAGTTCAGGTAACCAAAGAACCAGTCTTCGGTTCCATATAGTGGCCCCTGCAAATTCACATTGCCCAACCAGTTTTCTGACAATGGAAAATGAACAAGCCTCCCTGTACTTTTATTATAATAGGAAACATATTTTTGTTCTTCAGAATTGGCAAAGCCCTCCGCACTCCGCACCCATTGAAAGCTCAGGTATTTATCATTTTCTACAAGATTGGCAGCATTAAATACATATGGGTTTTCCATTATAAACTTTCTCATATCCATTAATGGCAGTTTCTTGACCTTTTCGTCCAGGCGATTTGCACCGAAATTTAAGAGGTATGCCGGCTCAATCCTTTCTTCCGAGATTTTGTAAATGGTATCTGTCCATGCATGGAGAAAACTTACTTGGCCCTTATGCTTCGAAAACTCTATGGGAATTTGATAGGCATCTGTGCTACCTATATCGCTTACTCCTTGGGTAGTAGTGGTGGAATCCTTATTACCCAAAACCCTGATAAAGTCCGTTTCTTCCGATCCAAAAGACCTACCATCCATATGAAAAGCGGTAAAATCTTGGTTGAGCGGAAAAAAATTGACCACCTGCTCCTCAAACGGGATTGGTTTTTCGTGCTTATAATTGCCTTCCAAATCAAATACAAGGATTTTCTTTTGGATTATATCCAAAATCTGAAGCGATTCATCGAATAAAACCAAGTCAAATGGTTTGGAGAATTTACCCTCTCCATCTCCTATACTGTTAATCTTGAATAGGAATTTTCCGGTAATAGAGAAGCATAATACACTTTTTGCAATCTCTTTATCAAGAATATAGATTTTATCCTTTTCCACTATCAACTTGTCAATGGCCCCAACTAAGGACAAATCATTGAATTCCAAAGGTATAAGTTCAAATTTATTTAAATCATAAGCCGTTTGGATTGCTTCCGGTTCTATTTTCAGCTCCACCGGAGCTGTCACAACTTCCTTCTTGACCGACTCCTTACAGGAAGCACTAAAAAGTAGTAGGCCAATGGCAATGCACAAAGTCCTTTTCATAGATTTTCAATTAATTTTACTTGCAATAATACAGGGTAATCAAAATCTTTTTTGGGCAAACCATCTACAGAGAATGTATCCGGAAATTCTTGGGCATGCTTTGCTAATATGGACCGGTAGGTTAGAAAAAGTACTTGTTCGTCACGATTGATGCCAATGGGATAATAGAAAAGCATATCATCGTCTTTGTCTGCTTTTAGTTTGTAAATCTCTTTTCCTTTTTTAAACAAAATGTATTTGGATACGGTCCTACCTTTTTGCACCACAATATCTATAACCATTAAACTCCCTTGCTGAAAAGCAGCCCTAAAAGTTGCAAAACCATCTTCATTGATTTTTCCGAAGCTATCCATAAGGTCCACCTCCCAAAAATTGGACGGTAAATTATAATAGCCAAAGTCTGCATAAAGAACCTGAGCAAGGCTATCTCCCTGATACAGGTAAATATTTGGATTGAATATTTCCATCATAAACAGCCCCTGATCAGCCGGAAAAAAATTTCGTTCTAACATGGGTAACATTTGGTTTTCGTAATCATTTTCTAAATAACGTTGGCGGATATTCCCTTCATTATCTGTTTGAATTACCCTATGCTTTACAAAAGGTAGGTTATAACTTCCTTGAAAAAGAAAACCTCCCTCCTTTAATTTGGCGAAAGAATTCGCACCATAATTCAATTCAAATAATTCACTTAAGTCTCCATTCTTAGATACTTTGTATACTTTGGCTTTATCTTCAAAAGGAGAAAGCACCAATACCTCTTCCTCTTTTTCTAGATCAAAGTCTCTTAGAGATTGGATGGTTCCGGGACCCTCTCCTACCTCAGCTACTGCCCTCAGATATTTTCCCTTACCATCAAATAGGTGAAGTTTATCACTTTTGGTTTCATCCATTACAGCTATAAGATTGTCTGAAAATTTTATTCGCAGATCCATGCCCATCAGGTTGTCCTCCCTTGTTTCAAGAGCAGTCATTCCCTGTACGGTAAAATCTTGAAAAGACAAGGTAGAATAATCATCAGGTGCTATAGAAACATTTACTATTTCTTCTTCGGAAACAGGCTTGGAACAAGCAAGCATTGAAAAAAAGAGTACTATTTCAATCGATAAGAATATAGGATTGGGTTTATTCACATTGATGGTTTTTGATAGTGGTACAAGAAAATAATTACCCTAACTTTCCCAGTTTCCTCAGCTAACTATAAAACATAGCCCGGTTTGGATAAATCTTTGAAATAGAATGCTCAAAACTCACTGGTAATGAGAAAGTCAGGATTCAATTTATATAATTAATTTAGTAGTTACAAGTATCTTCGAAATTATTAGTTTATAATCAAATTAAGATTATTTTTTCTGAGAATAAATTGTCTTCTGAATCAATTAATCCTTATCAGCACAGTGCAGGATGGAGGTGGGGAAAATCCTTGCTAAGTTTATTGTTTGATGTAAGTTTGGGTGGGGTTTCGGATCACCAATGACTTGCCTTTGTTGGACAAAATTTAGCAATGGCATGATTTAATTATTATGGGCCCTTACCATATTTTAAGTTTTAGGAATGGGACTAAAACTTTTGATGCTTATATTTATAAAATGGAGCCAACAAAGGCCTCATGTATTTTGTTAATTATCCAAGAATAACCGCACTGATGAAAGTTGGATTATTTATACCATGTTATGTAGATCAATTTTACCCTCAGGTAGCCATTGCCAGTCTTGAGCTCTTAGAAAGCGCAGGAGTGGATGTGGACTATCCCCTAAAACAAACTTGTTGTGGGCAGCCTATGGCCAATTCAGGCTATCAGGAATATGGAGAGGGTGCTGCTGATTTATTTCGAAAAAATTTTAGTGGATTTGATTATGTGGTCTGCCCATCCGGCAGTTGTACCCTACATACCAAAGACCATATTTATTCGGGAAAAGACAATGAGCCAAAAGTCTATGAACTTTGTGAGTTTCTTACCGATGTATTAAAAATAAAAAACCTCAAAGCAACTTTCCCATATAAGGTAGGCATTCATGCAAGTTGTCATGGGCTTAGAGGCCTAAATCTTGCCAAGCCTTCAGAAATTATGGGGGTTGAATTTAATAAACCCAAACAATTGCTAGAAATGGTAAATGGCATTGAACTGGTAAACCTTACCAGAAAAGATGAATGCTGCGGTTTTGGAGGAACATTTGCTGTTTTTGAAGAGGCTGTCTCAGTAAGTATGGGAAAAGACCGAATCAAAGACCATGAGGAAAAGGGCGTTCAGGTTATTACAGGGGCGGATATGTCCTGCTTGATGCACTTGGAGGGAATCCTTCGGCGGGAAAACAGCCCTGTAAAGGTCATGCACATTGCCGAAATCCTCAATGGCCAAGTACCAAAAACCCCAAACCAGAAGTAAAATGAAGACGACACCAACCCATGCCGCTGCAGCAGAAGAGTTTCTAAAGGACGAGGAACGCAGTCATTGGCACGATGATACACTTTGGCATGTCCGTAGCAAAAGAGACATTTCTGCACAAAAAATTCCGGAATGGGAGCATCTAAGAAATAATGCTTCTCAAATTAAGGATCACGTGCTTTCAAACTTAGACAATTTATTGTTACAGTTTGAAAAAAATGCTTCTGAAAACGGCATAGAAGTGCTATGGGCTAAAGACGCTGATGAACACAATCAGCATGTATTGCGTATCCTGGAGGAAAATCAGGTCAAAAACTTAGTAAAAAGTAAATCCATACTTACAGAAGAATGTGGACTCAATCATTTCCTAGAAGACAAAGGATATGATGTAGTGGATACGGATCTTGGAGAAAGAATCATACAGTTTAATAAGCAGGTTCCAAGTCACATTGTGATGCCCGCCATACACCTTAAGAAAAAAGAGATTGGCGACATTTTTCACGAACACTTGGGAACAGAGGCCGGTGCAGATGATCCGGCTTACCTCACAGAAGCTGCTAGACAACACTTAAGGCAAAAATTTATTCAGGCCAAGGCAGCCATCACAGGGGTAAACTTTGGAATTGCTGAAACCGGCGGTTTTGTGGTTTGTACCAATGAAGGCAATGCGGATATGGGAACACATCTTGCAGATTTGCACATCGCTTGCATGGGTATAGAAAAACTCATCCCAAGAGCAGCAGACCTCGGTGTATTTCTTCGACTTCTGGCAAGAAGTGCCACCGGACAA
>NZ_CAXBOC010000393.1:0-5566 GCF_963976465.1 uncultured Cyclobacterium sp.
AGCGGAAATTTTTATCCCATCTTCAGATAAAACCTCCAATTTAAGCCGCTCATAATTTATCCCGGTTTCCAAGTCTTCTCCTATACCTTCATATTCATCCAGTACTGTCAACACTTCATGTTCATTGTGGAGCAAATAGACATCTCCATAAACAGATGCTTCCGGTAGGTTACTGTAGGTAAAAACAGGGTAAGGACCAAGGTCATACAAGAGGCCTTGGCAATAAGCACCAGTAAAAAACTCAGCAGAGCGCCCCAATAGGTCTGCCATAGGGTGTTCAAATCCCCTCCTTAACGTACCATAGACAAATAAATAGGACAAAATCTAGAGATTTTATTTTTTATGGCGTTTGATTAGCACCTCCATAACCTCATCCAACTCATAATTCTTTGCTTCAAGCAATACCAAATAATGGTACAATAGGTCTGCTGCTTCTCCCATAAATAATTCTTTGTCATCATCTTTGGCTTCGATAACAATTTCAACCGCTTCCTCTCCTACTTTTTGGGCCACCTTATTGATTCCTGCATTAAAAAGTGAGGTGGTGTATGACTTGTCTGATGGGTTTTCTTTCCTTTCTTTGATCACCTTTCTCAATTGATCAATAAAATAGGTTTTCCCTTTATTGCTGTGGGCAAAACAGGTGTCATTCCCCGTATGACAAACCGGGCCTATCGGATTAACGGTGATCAATAAAGTATCCTGATCACAGTCCACTTCTATATTTTTGATCTTTAAAAAATTTCCGGAAGTCTCGCCCTTAGTCCATAAACGCCCTTTGGTTCTGCTGAAAAAGGTGACCTTGCCACTTTTAATCGATTCATCGATAGCCTCCTGATTCATGTACCCCATCATTAAAACCTCTTTCGAAAATTCATCCTGAATGATGGCAGGCACTAAACCATTAACTTTTTCAAAATCAATATTTATATTTTCCATGCTAATGTATTGCTCAAGTAATTATTGTAAGATCCAATTTGATGAAGATTTATATCGTCTTCCTTATATTAACTCCCTTTTCATCGAGAAAACTCTTAAGTTCAGGAATGGGTATTTCTTTAAAGTGAAATATACTCGCCGCCAAGGCCGCATCTGCTTTTCCTGCGGTGAATACATCATGAAAATGTTGCATGCTGCCAGCTCCCCCTGAAGCAATTACAGGAATAGAGAGCACGGATGACAATTCGGAAGTTATGTCATTAGCAAATCCATTTTTCACTCCGTCATGATCCATTGATGTAAGCAAAATTTCTCCTGCTCCTCTTTCGGTTATCTCTTTGGCCCATTCTTGGGTTTTAAGCAGGGTCGGCTTTCTTCCTCCGTGTGTATGGACAAAATCAATCCCGTCAATCCTTTTGGTGTCAATGGCAACAACAATGCACTGGCTTCCAAATTCTCTGGCCAAGGCATTGACTGCATCAGGCTTTTTAACTGCTGCAGAATTAATACTTATTTTGTCTGCCCCGGCATTTAGTAATGCTTTGACATCATCAATGGTAGAAATTCCACCCCCCACAGTAAATGGAATGTTTACTCTTTTGGCTACTTTCGTGACTAGTTCTACCAATGTCTTTCGTTTTTCTACCGTAGCCGTTATATCAAGGAATACCAATTCATCCGCTCCTTCATCTGCATATATTTCACCTAATTCTACCGGATCCCCCGCATCTCTTAATTCTACAAAGTTAACGCCTTTTACAGTTCGTCCATCTTTTATATCAAGGCAAGGTATTATTCTTTTGGTCAACATTGTTATTTCTGTGTAAAACTGCTCAACTCCTCTAGACTGATTTTACCTTCATAAAAGGCTTTTCCTACAATGGTTCCGTATACCCCAGCTTCATTTAGTTCTTCCAAATCACTAATTGAGGCTACCCCACCACTGGCTATTAATTTAATCCCGGGAATTTCCTCCATGATTTCCTTGTAAAGCTCCAAAGAAGGCCCTTGAAGCAAACCGTCCTTGGCCACATCAGTACAAATTACATATTGGACACCCTTGGCATGATAATCCTTAATAAAATCTATTAAGTCCATTTCAGTAGTTTCTTCCCACCCTGAAATGGCTATTTTTCTATCTTTGGCATCTGCACCCAAAATCAACTTTTCTCCACCATAAGACTTGAGCCATCCACTAAACAAAGCCGGGTTTTTAACCGCTATACTCCCTCCTGTCACTTGTTTTGCTCCTAGTTTAAAAGCCAAGGCTATGTCTTCATCGGACTGAACGCCCCCACCAAAATCCACATGCAAATTGGTTTTCTGACAAATTCCTTCTAACACCTTGGTGTTGATGATTTTTTTTGCCTTCGCTCCATCTAAATCTACCAAATGCAGTCTTTTTATCCCTGCATCTTCAAACCGCTTGGCCACCTCGGTAGGGTCTGATGAATACTCCTTTTTTTGGCTATAATCTCCTTGTGTGAGCCGAACACACTTTCCATCTATGATGTCTATTGCCGGAATGATTTCCATTATAATTTTAGAAAATTGTTAAGAATTTTTTCACCTACAACACTGCTTTTTTCCGGATGACCTTGCATTGCATAATAGTTGTCTTTATGCAACATGGCCGAAAAATCATTGATATAATGCGTAGTGGCTATCGTATATTTTAGGTTAATTTCTGCATAATAACTATGCACATAATAAACATAGGCCGATTCATCCAAACCCTCCAAAAGTGGCGTTTTTAAGTTCTCAAGGTTGTTCCAGCCAATGTGGGGCACCTTGTTTAATGGAGGGAATTTCTTTACTTTAATAGGAAATATCCCCAAGCATTCTGTATCGTATTCTTCAGAATAATCACACAACAGTTGTAACCCTAGACAAATCCCAAAAAAAGGTTGATTAAGCTCCTTTATCAATTGATCAAGCTTTCGCTCTTTCAAATATTCCATTGCAGTACTGGCCTCTCCTTGTCCCGGAAAAATAACCTTATCTGCTTTCTTTATGGTCTCCCAATCATCCGTTAGTGTGGCATTGACCCCTAAACGTTCCATGGCATACAATACAGACTTTACATTCCCTGCATTGTACTTGATTACTGCTACTTCCATTGAAATCGGCCTTGGCCGCGTTAGTCTATTATTTTTAAAGCAAGCGCTAATTTAAAGCTTTTCATGGTAGGGTGGAAGGTTTCACCTCGAAATATCCCCTTGACATGGGATTTGCTGAGTAAAGATTCGTCAAATCGGCCTACTAACTTTAATGGACGAACTAGTAAAAAACAGATAAATCAATCTCAATGTTTAAATTATCAATTAAATTGCACCGGATATTTGGAATAACACTTGGTTTTGAAAAATAAAATTGCACGGATAATTTCTCAGGTAGGACACCCGATACTTTTGATACTTGCCTTCTTGATCTATTTTTTATTCACCATCCACAGTCCTGAAAAAGCCATCCTTACCCTGCTTATTGTTTTATTTTTAGGGATCTTACCATTGATTTTTTGGAATTTGGTTCGGACAAAGAAAGGATTGTATTCAAATTTTGATGTTTCTATCAGGAGTCAAAGGAACTCGATGTACTTGTTTATTATAATTTTGGCATTTCTTGTACTATTGGCCTTATGGGCAAACGGGCAACCTGACGCTGTAATTATTGGTAGCGCTATATTGATTCAATTGGTATGCTTAGCCTTTCTCATTAATTTTAAAAGCAAAGTTTCATTACATGTTGCCATCACCATATTTACCGCCTTTGGTTTTTGGGAAATTAACCCGTGGATAGCCATCGGTTTATGGGTTGGCAGTCCCTTTATTGCCTGGTCTAGATGGCAGCTAAAGCGACATCAACCAGAGGAACTCATCTGGGGTTTATTATTGGGGCTGGTTTGTGGAATAGAAATATTGTTATTCATCTGATGGAAAAACCATCCACCCAATAAACTAAACACCCCCAATTAATTCACTGTTTTTAATTCTAGTTTTTACTGTAAGTATCGAATTTTCCTGCTATATCTGCTTCTAGATGATCTCCTTGATGGACAATCACCCTGTATTTCAGGTTGATGGAATCTCCTTTTTTCAGTTGTGTTCCTTTTTCATTTTCTGGCCAATACATTGGTGTAGGGGAAATAAACCCATAATCTCGGGTAAACCAAGGGGAAGGGTACCAATCATTTGATGGATGTTGCATCAGTGCTAATCCTTCCACTCCTTCTCCTCTATTTCCATAAAAATCAATCCATGAAGAGGGTTTTCCAAAGGTTCCTTTCTCTCCCTTATCTCCTTCCGCATTGATCATGGTTCCCCCATTGAGCACATTAAGGTCTTGGTCCATTCTAGCGCTAAACAATGAGTGGTTGGTTTTTTCAATGGTGACATCCTCCAGCATTTCCATAGTCACATCAAAATCAATTTGGTAGGCACCATCCGCTGTGGTACTGATCTTAATGACACGGAAATCTTTGATTGGTGCATTGGCCCCAGGCCTGGTCCAAATACATTCATTGAATATGGTCAATTCATTTTCCTTTTCTTGTTCAATCTCCGCTCTCAGAGAAACAATTTGCCCCCTATCCAAACCTTCCTGCCAGTAGTTTCCACCATTGACCCGGTCACAGCCAAAGAATAAAGAGCTATGATGGGGATAAATCCCATTTCGCATACTTGTTACCAATGCACCTGAGGGTCCATTCACAGGAAAGAAGAAGGGATATTTTTCATTTTCAGCGAAATGGTAACTCGTAAAAAATTGGCCATCAATTATTACATCTATACGGTCACCGACTTTATTGGCTTTAATTTTTTGAGCCATAGTAGGAAGTTGCGCAATAAACGAAAAGCACAAGATTAGGGAAGCTATAATTTTCATGTTTTCTTAAATTAGTAAAATACTAAAGTAAGAATTATCGTGGATTCAAAAAACACAGCCTATAGCTTATTAAAAATATTGAATTAATGCTCCTGTGTTTGAGAGATTGCCCAAAGTACTTAGATTATTATTGGGGTAATCAGAATAAAGCCTACCTTTATATCTGATAAATAAAGACTTATGGGATTGAAATTATTAATTTCAGCCCCATAAGTCAATAATAAGTTTACATGAACAAATTTTTGGGTTTATATAAAAATTATACAAACCCAAAAGATACAGAAATCCATATTTAATTTATTATATTCCTAATGCTCAAAGGAGGACGAAAAACAAATCGCTTTTATTCCGTAGTTTCCTTTCCAATTTTAGGACTAAGATAATAAGTAGATCCTAAGGTGTATTGATCAGGGTTTTCAACTCTAAACCATTGATATCCTGCTCCCTTACCTTGATGTTCGTTAAAAATAAACATTACTTCATTACCCATTTTTTTTATAACTTTTGCTTCCGGCTCAAGTACTGGGTAGTTGGTAGAACATGAAGCAGATAGAAATAACAATAAAATAAAGGTTGGTACGCGATTCATAAATAGGGTTATTGAAATAGTTAAAATTGGATAATTTCAAAAACAGAATTCCATACGGTACCTTTCAGCAAAACACTTTGCTAGGCAAGGCATTGAATTATGTAAATAAAATTATTGAATAAGGCACTTATCAAATAAAGGATTTGTATGGAT
>NZ_CAXBOC010000394.1:0-5530 GCF_963976465.1 uncultured Cyclobacterium sp.
CATAGCTGGAGAAGAATCATTCAAAATTACAGACAATTACTCATCAACTGCTTATGCTCTTTTCAAATCCATGTTACGGTCAAATATTGAAGATGGTGAGTTTTTAAGTGCCGTTATTTCCCATTTAGGTAGGGATTGGTCCCTTATTAAAAATAAAGAGATGGCGACAAATCCTGATAGATTGCATCATTTGTTTGCCAACATGTACAATGAACCAATACACCAACAGGAAGCCATAAAAAATTACCTTAACAAACTCGAGTATTTCATTCCCGCCACATTGGAAATAAACCGTCAGGACAAGCAAGAAAATCAGATTTATGGAAGTTTACGCATCGTTAAATTTTTAAACCGAGAGGACAATGACTAAGTACAATTATAAAATTAGCCTGAGACCCTTAGAAAATTATTTCTTCGGTGGTGAACAAACTTTCGGCGATAAATCAGATAACGAGAAACGAAATTACCTCGCATTTTCTAATGCTTACCCACAGCAGACTTCTCTCTTTGGGTTATTGCGGTACCTTTTACTTGAAAACAATGGTCTTTTGCCCCTTGAATCACATCGTGAGGAGGCAAACAAACTTATTGGAGCGGCTTCTTTTAATTCATCTAAGCCAGGCGAGGTACAAAATTTTGGTTTGATAGAAAATATTTCTCCATTGTTTATGCAGAATGAAAATGTAATGTTCCGATTCGTACATGGGCTCAATAAAATGAAGGTGAATTTTGAAAATGGAGGGGACTCCCTTACACAAATTTTATCCTCTAATAGCTACCCTCAAATACAGGATTACGATCCCAAAAAGTATTATCCTGATTATATTGAAAATGCAAAGGGGGATTTAATTCATTATCACCACTGTGTTTTCAAAGAAAATGAACAGATTGGTATTTTGAAAAACTCACCTAAAGAAGGGTTTTTCAAACAGAATTATAGGAGTTTGGCAGAAGGATTTAGCTTTGTTTTTTATGCCTCTCTTAAAAATGATGATATTAGTTTTAAGTTACAAGATTCTCTGGTGTTTTTTGGTGGAGAGCAGAAGATGTTTCAGGTCCGTGTAATCAAAGATCCAAAAGATTTCCCCAATCAACTTTACGGTGCTCCTGAAAGTAATAAAACCACCTTATTAAGTGATGCTTACATTCCGGAGTCTGCCATGCATCACTGCAATTTTGCCCTGGCAGAAATTCAGGAATTTCGTACGGTAATCTTTCAACCCAACGGTCATCGCTATTTCAGAAAATCTCAAAAAATTAATTTGCTTAAAAGAGGGTCTATTCTTTTCAGTTCGGATAAAAATAAATTGCATTCCATTTTAGACCAATATCCCAATTATTCTCAATTGGGATTCAATCATTATTATTAAGGCCATTAACTAAATTCCCATGAAAAAACAAGTGCAGTTTTATACCATCAATACCCTTACCAATCTCCATGCAGGAAGTGGTGAGACCAATTTCGGAGTCATTGATAATTTGGTGCAAAAAGACGTCAATACTCACTTGCCTACCATTCATTCTTCAAGTCTGAAAGGTGCCCTTAAAGAGTATTTTAATGAACATGATCAAAGTGTTTTGGAAGTTTTCGGTGATGATACTAAAGCCGGGAGCTGGCAATTTTTATCTGCTGACCTGCTGTCAAGGCCGGTACGAAGTGATAATGCCCCCTATTTCAATGCTACTTTACCGGTTATATTGCAAATTTTGGTTAAAAAAATTGAACAACTGGGACTTAAACCGCCAAAAGAGCTCATTGGTTTATCAAATCTAACTGTAGAAAAGAATAAGCCACAGGTTTTAATTCAAGGGTATGAAAATGCCATTATAGAGGAGTTGGACTGGAAGACGGTCAAGGTTGAAGGGGCAACCCTCGAGCTGGTATCAGATTGGATAACTGCTGTATTGGGCGAAAAAATTGTCCTGATTAATTCTGATGATTTTACAGAATTACTGTTACCCGTTATCGCTAGAAACCATTTGGAAAAGGGTGAAAGTAAAAATCTTTGGTATGAAGAAATTGTCCCCTACGATTCCAGGTTTATCACGGCCATTGTTCAAGTGACACAGGATGATAATGAAGAATTGGTAACTTCTTTTAACAAGGGTTTAGAAGGCTTTGTGCAGATTGGTGCGAATGCCTCCATCGGATACGGAATTTCGAAATTGACACCTTTAGCTCTGGAAAGACCATGAACAAACGAATCGAAAAACTGTTGCCTTTTGCTTTTGAAGCAGTAAAGAAGCATTTGACTGAGAATGGAAAAATTAGTAGTCAATACAACGGGTACATTTCTTCGTTTGGCGCTTCAGTGATTCAATCGGGAATGCTAATGGCCCTTGTCTTTAATCATAGGAAAGAAGCAAAAACAGAGAAAGATAGATTAAAAATGATGGATGCAATTCATCATGTGATAGAAAAGGAAGTGGGTGAGGAACCTACTGGGGATTTATTGGGACACTTCCAGAGCTTCAACGGTAATGCCGTAGTTCAGAAAAGACTGCGAGCCAAAATTATGGATGCAGCAACTGCCATCAAACTTGTGATTCGTACTTATCCACAAAAGAAAGAAGCAAATGAATAATCTTGGATGGTATTTTTACCGACAATATTTTATTAAACTTAGAGAAGAAGGACGTCCGGAACAGGCTGCTAGTGTGCTTACGAGCTCTAAATTGCCTATACTCAAGGCAGATGCAATCCATCAACATCCGGGGTTTAAAGCTTTTGACTTGTACACCACTTACCCTGGCCTTTTAATTGGTAGTGGTTATCAGCATGAATCAGGAGAGGAAAATGAATTTAAACTTGGCTTTTTTTTCGATTATGTTTCCGGGCTTCCACTTATTCCGGGCTCTTCGGTCAAAGGCATGCTTAGAAGTTGTTTCCCTGGTAAAAATGAGGCTCCCAACTATGATGCAAAATTAGAATTTATAGGCGATGTTTTTAAAGAAAATCTTGGACTGGAAATTTCTTCGGAGGATATCAGAGGACTTGAAAGAGAGATATTTGATGGAGTAAATGTCTCAGGTACTGCACCTGAAAAATTGTCAATCTATAAAAGAGATAAGTTTTTAGATGCCAGTGTATCAGCAAATAATTCACAGGGAATTACGTTTTTGGGATCAGATTACATTACGCTTCATGGAGACCCAGACAAGGGCGAACATTTAAAAGATCCCATTCCATTAATGTTTTTAAAGGTATTGCCAGAGATTGCCTTCTCTTTTCAATTTTCCCTTAGGGATTCTGAAGTGGTTGAAGTCATCAAAGCTGATCACAAATTAGCATTGTTTAAGCATCTATTGTTATCATTTGGTATTGGTTCAAAAACTAATGTTGGCTATGGTCAATTCACCACTGATGTGCCTACACAAAGAGTGAATAGGAGTGCAAGTTTTGGAATCGAGGAGAAAATCACTCCAAAGGCAAAACATCAAGTCCAGACTTCTAGGGGTGATCAGGATGTTATACCTAAAGAAATGGTTGGTGTTTTAACTGCAAATAAATCTTTTTCTGGAAAAATAACTAAGATAAACTTAGAGGAAAAAACTTTTGAGGTGGAATTTGAGGTAGATAAACCTAAAACGACCTGTACAATCTATAAATCTAATTTTAAATTAGGAAAAGAAAGGTCGAAGAATTTAAGCTTACTAGAATCAGGTTTGAAGGTAACCGTAATTATACAAAATGATTATAAAGAGCTTGAAGATTTAAAAAGTACCATTAAAATCCAAAAACCATGAAAAACCTAAGCACTTATACTTTTATGGCATTTAATTTACCACTTTACCCCAATCAGATAAGGGCTTTCAGGGGAGCAGTAGTAGAAAGTGTAATGAAGCACAAAGCAGTATTTGAAGCCGCAGGCCTTGCTACCGATGTGTTTCACAACCATACAGAGCTTGTGAAACAGCCTGCAGGTGTAGAATTACCCGTCCAAAACCTTCCTGACAATCAATTTCGTTACCCTTTGATACAATATAAAATTAAGCATAAAAAGGCGGCAATTTTGGGCTTAGGCAAGGGTGCTCAAAGCTTGCAGCTTTGGATGTCTCTGGCAGATGAAATGCTAAATTTCCGAGGGGATAAATTTTCGTTGACCCTAGATGAGCATCAGCACAATACTTGGAAACCTGGTTTGGAAAAAAATCTTCAATATTTCCGCCTTAATAAATGGCTTCCTTTAAATGGAGAAAATTTCAGGGAATGGCAAAAAATGAATCGCCTGTCTGATAGGGTTCAATTGCTTGAAAAATTGATATGGGGACACTTATGGCATGCATTGGATGGGCTTGGAATTACTATTGAAAGGAAGGAACTACAACTATTTCTATCGAGCATTGATATGATGAGTTTTAAAAACAGCTATGGCATAAAGCGATTGGCTCTAGATGTGACTTTTGCATGTAATCTGAATATACCCGAGGAAATAGGGCTTGGCCAAGGGGTAAGTTTGGGCTTTGGAAAGGTACAGGGGATTTCTAAGAAAATCATCACTTAAAAGTTATTTAAATTGGGAGGTAAAATCTTTAGTAATTCCAATGATTGAACAGCTTATAAGAGAAGATAGATTGCGATACATGTCCTTACATTATGGCTATAATTGTTGTAGATATACATAGATTATATTACATTGAAAACGATAATCCTTGATTGAGCTTAAAAGGTAAAAAAGATGCCCGTTGCCGGAAAAGGCCATATAGTGCTGATAAAAATAGGGGGTAAAATACTGATTATAAGCTCGTTGTGAAAAACAAGGGTTGAAGTGAGTATCTAAAAAAGGGTAGACTGAAACTCCGACATGATGCCCATAATGTCTGCATCATTCTTGTTGAAGTGAGTATCTAAAAAAGGGTAGACTGAAACATGACACTTTTTTCGAACTTTTCGAATGGCATAAAGTTGAAGTGAGTATCTAAAAAAGGGTAGACTGAAACCAAAAATGTCTGTAATTTCTAAATATAGAAATAAGGTTGAAGTGAGTATCTTAAAAAGGGTAAAGGATAATATTTGATGGTTAATTATTAATTGTTAATGATTTAGGTGGTGAAAGAAACTATTGGAGCGTGGGTATGTCTGAGGCAATTTTGAATCAGTTGTTTTGGAAAAACTAGATTGAATTTTTAATGGATTGTTTTGGCCAAAATTGCGCCATTCAGTTATTTATAATTTTTAAAATTCTAATATCACCCGGAAAAACGAAAAGTAAAATACTTGTTTAGTTAGGGCTACTTGTGGATATAGTTGTCTCTAATTGCAGTACCATTTTCTTCGCTTGCCAACCGATAGCCTTGGCAACAATTTCAGGTATTAAGTCAAAAAAAAGTAAAGGCAGCATATGAACATAACAGCTTAATGGTGGTGGGTATCCCCCTCAAACACCTCAAACAATTTCTACCAATTTAATCAATAGGTGATTCAGGATTTAATAGGGAGGAAATGAATGGAATGGCTTCTACATTATGGCTATAATTGTTGCAGATATGCATAAATTATTTTACATTGAAAATGATAATCCTTGATTGA
>NZ_CAXBOC010000395.1:0-5525 GCF_963976465.1 uncultured Cyclobacterium sp.
TATGACGAAATGGATGTCAGTAGAATTTGCCAGGAAATATGGCGCCGGGTTACGTGTGAATGCAGTAGCTCCGGGTTTCTTTTTGACTGCCCAGAATGAAGCTTTGCTAACCAATAAAGATGGAAGCCTCACCCAACGTGGTAATCAAATCATAGACCATACACCTATGGGGCGATTTGGAAGTCCTGACGAACTTTTTGGAGCGGTGCAATGGCTTTGCAGCGAGGGCTCTAAATTTGTGACAGGAACAATCACAGAAATAGATGGGGGATTTAGCGCGTATTCAGGAGTATGAGTGATAAGAAACAACCAATATATATGGAGCAGACCATGCGCTGGTATGGTCCAAATGATCCGGTACAATTGTCAGACATCAGGCAGTCAGGTGCCACAGGCATTGTAACCGCCTTGCATCAAATTCCAAATGGGGAAGTCTGGTCCAGGGAAGCCATCAAAGAAAGAAAAGATATCATTGAAGCGGCAGGATTGACTTGGTCAGTGGTGGAAAGTGTACCTGTACACGAGAACATCAAAACTCGATCAGGAAATTTTGAAACCTATATCAAAAACTATCAAGAAAGCATACGAAATTTGGCTGCAGAAGGCATTGGTACCATCTGTTATAACTTTATGCCCATTTTGGATTGGACAAGAACTAACCTTGCCTATGAGGTGGAGAATGGTGCCAAAGCCCTTCGTTTTGAAATGAAAGCAATTGCTGCATTTGACTTACATATTCTCCAGCGACCCGGTGCCGAAGCAGAATACAGTGAGAGCATGCAACAAAAAGCCAAAGCCTATTTTGATGCCTTGACGGGGGATGATAAACAACAGCTGATAAACAATATCATTGCAGGTTTACCGGGTGCTGAGGAAGGATACTCAGTTGAAGACTTCCAAAAAGCATTGGACACCTATAAAGATATTGATGCTAATAAATTAGGGGAAAATCTCAACTTGTTTCTGGATGCAATTATTCCGGTGGCAGAAGAGAATAAGGTACTAATTTGTATTCACCCTGATGATCCACCCTTCCCTATTTTTGGCTTACCAAGAGTGGTAAGTACAGCAAGTGATTACGATAGAATTTTGGCGAATAATAATAGCCCGTTAAATGGCTTTACATTTTGCACCGGTTCATTAGGAGTAAGGGCTGACAATGATTTGCCTGCAATGGTGACTAAATATGGTGAGCACATACATTTTATCCATTTGAGAAGTACGCAACGTGATGAAGAAGGCAACTTCTATGAAGCCAACCATATGGAAGGAGATGTCCCAATGGCCGATGTGGTTGAAGAAATCGTAAAATTACAGCAAAGAATAGGAAAATCACTTCCTATGCGGCCGGACCATGGCCATCAAATGTTGGATGATCTTGGAAAGGTAACCAATCCTGGGTATTCTGCCATAGGAAGGTTAAAAGGACTTGCAGAACTTCGCGGTTTAGAAATTGGCATTGCCAGAAGTATATTAAACCGGTAAATTGCAAGTATAGTAAACTTTAAAATTTAACAAACCTGAAAATAATTATGAATAATTCAAATGATTCCAGAAGAGATTTTATTAAAAAATCTGCTATGGCTACTATGGGAATTTCCGCTTTAGGGGCTGTAGGCTTTTCTGCAAAAAGCTATGGAAATATCATCGGTGCAAATGACAAGCTAAATATCGCTATTGCCGGATTAGGTAGAAGGTTAGGTGCTTATTACGAGCCTATTGGACAAAAATCAAACAATGTAAACCTTAAATATCTTTGTGATGTAATGCCTTCACAAAGAGTTAAGGCAGCTAAAAACTTTGAAAAGCACATTGATTATAAACCAATACTGGAAAATAGTATTTTCAAAGTATTGGAAGATAAAGAAGTAGACGTATTGATCAATGCCACTCCGGATCACTGGCATGCGCCGGGTACTTGGTTGGCTTTAGAGGCCGGAAAACACGTTTATGTTGAAAAACCGTGTAGTCACAACCCTTATGAAGGAGAGTTATTGGTAGCTTACCAAAAACACTACAACAAGGTGGTTCAGATGGGTAACCAACAACGTTCTTCTCCTGAAAGCATCGAAGTAATCAAAGCTATTCATGCAGGTGAAATAGGAAATGTTTATAAAGCCACTGCCTTTTATAATTCAGGTAGAGGTGAAGTTCCTGTACAAAAGAAAGCCAGCCCTCCAAATGGATTAGATTGGGAATTGTTCCAAGGGCCTGCACCAAGAAGAGAATATACTACTGAAACTTGGGATTATAATTGGCACTGGTATGGCTGGGATTATGGCACAGCAGAAGCCGGAAACAATGGTACTCACGAGCTGGATGTGGCCAGATGGGCATTGGGGGTAGACTTCCCTGAGAAAGTAATTGTGGACTCAGGAAAATACCATTGGCCTAATGATGGATGGACCATGTATGATACTATGGATGCTGTCTTCAAATTCTCCAATAACAGAACCATCCAGTGGGATGGCAAAAGTAGAAATGGTCACAATACTTATGGACCGGGAAGAGGAACCATTATCTATGGTACAGACGGATCTGTTTATGTGGACAGAGGCGGATACAAGATGTTTGATCGGAAAGGAAATCAAAAGCAGTGCATCTGAAAGCAAGGAAGCCGGAACTGCCCTAGGTGGAGGTGGTAGCATGTCCACTTTGCATATGGTTAACTTCTTTGATGCGATCAGAGGAAAAGCCGCACAAAATAGCCCTATTGATGAAGGTGCAAAAAGTGTATTGCTTTGCCACTTGGCCAATATCGCGTCAAGAACCGGAGAAGTACTTACCTGTGATTCTTCCAATGGTCACATCACCAACAGCAAAAAAGGTAAAGCACTTTGGAAAAGAGAATATGAAAAAGGTTGGGAGCCAAAGCTTAAGGCCTAACCCATTGATTTTAATTGATAATTATTTAAAATCCCTGAAAAATTTCAGGGATTTTTTTATGCTTTTTTTTTTATAGAATTGCTTCCGAAGAAATGGATTATACTGTCATTCTCTAATTCGATTTGAATCTGAACCTAATTAATACTGAGATCCTTCCTTGTCTTAATTATTTGGAGGCCTTTTTTCTACTTCCCACCGCATTAAGGTATTTGGCATACCTTTTCATTACCCAAAGGTGCAACCTTGCTTGTGTATTGACATATATCAACCAAGGGATCTTGGGAACAAATTCATGTATGGCCGAAATAATGTATTTCCCTCCCAAAACCTCTCTAAATTCCAGCCAACCATAATTTGCCCTACTCACCAAGTAGCCTCCGGTAATGTAAAAAAGTTGTCTCTTTTTATCACTTCTGTCCTTAACCCATGACAATTGAAGCATTGGTTTTTTGATAGAAAACAGATAAAAGCTTATCACTTTTTTTTCATCTTCCTTGGCTTTAATTATTGATTTAAAAAAAGTTGGCAACCAAACCTTATATCTATTTGCAGCCCAAAAAGCACTTTTACCACGTAGGTTGGGCATCCTTTGTATGCTTCGCACTGTGTTTTTCTGCGTTTTTAGCAATTTAAACTGTGGCAAAACAGGCTCTTTCTTAGCTTCCAAGGCTATTTTTACCGCTTCATCATAGCTTTGGTAGGAAATATCAGCTGCCTTAAAAGACAATTCATCCGACACTGTCATGGTATGCTTTAGGCTTTCCACCAATGGAGACACCAATTGAGAAGGGCTTTCCCCAAAATACCCTACCCAAAGTTTGGATAGCCCCGGGGAGAAGAAAGGAACGGAAAAAATCATCCGTTTTTTCCCCATTACCACTGAGGTGCGGATCAGCATTTCCTTATAACTCATCACTTCAGGATTCCCTATTTCTATGGCTTTGTCATACACCGCTTCATTTCCCAGACAAGAATCAATAATGGTAAGGGTGTCTCTAAGTGAGATGGGTTGTGTCTTTGAATCGGTCCATTTTGGGCAAATCATAACTGGGAGTTTTTTTACCAGGTTTTTGATCATATCAAAGGAGGAACCTCCGGGACCCACAATTATACTTGCCCTTAAGGCAGTAAGCGCTGCTGACCCAGTAGATAATGTTCGTTCTACCTCCAAACGGCTTTTCAAATGTTGAGACCATTCTTCTTCAGGTTCTCCTTTAGGCAATATGCCTCCCAAATAAATGATCTGCTCCACCGAATTAGCCGAAGCAGCTCTAGCAAAATTATCTGCCAGAAGGAGGTCCGTATCCTCAAAACTCCCTTGATTAAGCCTGGTGGTAGCGTTCATAGAGTGTACCAAATAAATGGCATAATCCACACCTTTTAGCGCCTCTGTAGTGGAGGAGATCGAGTACAATTCCACTTGCCTCCATTCAATTTCTTGCTGAGGATTATCTACTACCTCTTTCCTACTTAAGCCAACAATATGGTAACGGTCCTTGAACCTTTCCATAAACCACCTGCCTATATATCCTGTAGCTCCAGCTATGGCTACAACTTTCTTTCTTTCTGAAGTCATACTTATATCAACTAGTCCCAGCTTAAATTGTTAGTGCTTCTCTAAGTTATTCCTATTTTTGCCTTTATCTTATTTTAAGTATAAAAAAAAACAATAGTTATGCATAAGTTTTTTCTATTCTTGGCGGTTGCATTGACCCTACCAATGGCTGCAATGGCCCAAGAGGAGGCAGATTGGGATGTTTCTCGTCCAAATGGAGATTGGGATTTTGACTGGATTAATTTCACCACGGATGAGGGAACCTGGATGAATCTAGATATTAGCCCGGATGGTAGCAGGGTAGTTTTTGATCTACTTGGGGATATTTATTCCATTCCAATCAAAGGCGGTAAAGCAAAAGCCCTTAGAACCGGAATGCCATTTGAAGTGCAGCCTAGGTTCAGTCCGGACGGCAAATGGATATCATTTACCTCAGATGCCGGAGGGGGAGACAATATTTGGATAATGAAAGCTGATGGATCTGAAGCCAAACAAATAACCAAGGAGTCTTTTCGTTTGTTAAACAATGCAGATTGGATGCCTGATGGAAACTTTTTAGTTGCTCGAAAACATTTTACCTCAGGAAGATCTTTAGGCGCCGGCGAAATGTGGCAATACCACATTTCAGGAGGTTCAGGTTTGCAGCTAACCAAAAGAAAAAATGACCAGCAGGATGTCAACGAGCCCTCAATATCTTCCGATGGCAGGTATTTGTATTATAGTGAAGACATGTCTCCGGGAGGAAGCTTTCAATACAACAGAGATCCCAATGGGCAAATATATGTTATCAAAAGGTATGATTTCCAAACCGGGGAAATAAAAACAATCACCGGGGGCCCGGGTGGGGCTGCTAGACCACAAATCTCGCCTGATGGAAGCAAGCTGGCCTTTATCAAGCGGGTAAGAACGAAGACCGTGTTATATATTCATGACTTGAAAACAGGTGAAGAATGGCCTGTTTATGACCAACTGAACAAAGACCAGCAAACCGCATGGGCCATCTTTGGCGTTTATCCGGGATTTGCTTGGATGCCTGAGGGGGAAGAATTGGTTATTTGGGCGAAAGGTAAACTCCATCGGATTA
>NZ_CAXBOC010000396.1:0-5520 GCF_963976465.1 uncultured Cyclobacterium sp.
TATTTAAACCGCCCAGCTGGCGGATGTCTCGGGTGCCTGTCTCGTGATCGATAATGCCGGTTACCAGGAATAGTGTGGCTTTATACAAGGCGTGTACCAGTATAAATACCGCAGCTGCCAGTAAAGCATCTTTGGTGCCAAGACCAATTAAGAAAACCAGAATACCTAATGCAGAAATGGTGGAGTAGGCCAGAATTCCCTTGAGGTCTAGCCTAAACAAAGCATGAATGGCCGCATAGGTCATGGTAATAGCCCCAACAATGATCAAGGTGCTGTTCCACCATTCATGGTTTCCTAAGACGGGGGTAAACCGGGCCAGCAAGTAAATCCCTGCTTTTACCATAGTTGCTGAATGCAAGTAGGTTGAAACAGGTGTTGGAGCTTTCATTGCGCCGGGCAACCAAAAGTGGAACGGAAATTGAGCGGACTTGGTAAAAGCTGCAATAAATAAAAACACCAAAACCCATCCATAGAGCTCATGAGATTGAATGGAGTCGGTAAGAGGTATTAAAGCAGAAATTTGTGAGGTACCGGTGATTTGTCCCAAGCCTACCATGGCAGCCATCAAAAATAATCCACCAAATCCGGTGATGGCCAAAGCTGTGATGGCTGACTTTCTTGAATCGGGATTGTCGTTGTTAAATCCAATTAAAAAGAAAGAACTTATACTGGTTAGCTCCCAGAAAATAAAAAGGGCATAAATATTGTCAGAAAGTACCAAGCCAAGCATGGAGGCCATAAACATGGAAAGATAGGCATAAAACCTATCGAGGTAGGGGTGTCCTTTGAGATAGGAAGAAGTATAAACAAAGACCAGGGTGCCTATCCCGCTTATCAATAGCACGAAAAGAAAGGAAAGGCCATCAAGGTGGAAATCCAGGTTGATTCCTATGGATGGTACCCATTGATAACTGGCTTTTATGGTATCTCCTGCCAATAGGATTGGGAGTTTCGAAAGAAAAAACCCAAATATAGAAAACGGCAGTAAAGCAACCCAAATAGTGGATTTTCCCTTCAGTTTACCCATGATCATGGGAATTACTAAAGCAAAAACAAATCCCGAAATTACGGCAATCAACATCAGCGATTATTTAATGAGTTTGTTTAACGAAAGCCCAAAATACAAAAAATTATAGGATTAGACATGAGATAACGAATCGTTTCCATTAACGGTTAGTTGATGGAATTAATAATGTACTGATAGTAAGCAAAATATAATATAGGAGTAATATCGATAAGAAATTATAACAAAAAATTGATGCATTGAAGCAAAAAAATGTGCATTTTTGAGATATTGCAAAGATTAAATCTAACCTTTTCAACCATGGCAAACATCTACGAGACTGAAGTCGCAAAGCGTTTTACGATTTATAACAGTCTATTTTTAGACCTGCCTTTTGACCAGATTTACAGAACAGGTACTTTGTTACCTATTTTGTCTGAAGCATGTCAAGACGGGTTTAAAAAAAATAAAACGCCAAAGGAAATTATCCGCCAATTCTTTGAAGAATTGATGGCTGATAAATCTGAAGAAGAAAGGCACGACCTTCTCTTTAAAATGGTACAATATATCGAACGTCAAGTGGTATTATTTGATTCGATAGAAGATGCTTCCTTTGAAAAATTCAACGATATCAAAGGCAAAGGTACCATGACCGCCTTGATTGCGAGAGCAGAAAACGACCATAAAAAAGACGAACTTATACAAAAGCTTAAAAACTTTTCCGTTCGATTAACTTTAACTGCACACCCTACACAGTTTTACCCCGGCAATGTTCTGGCCATTATCACTGACCTAGAACAAGCCATACGGCAAAATGACCTGGGAGATGTAGACCTTCTGCTTCGTCAATTAGGCAAAACAGCCTTTATTAATAAAGAGAAACCTTCTCCCTACGAGGAAGCAGTCAGCCTTACTTGGTTTCTGGAATATGTGTTCTATCCAAGTATTTCGGATATAATGATCCGTGTCCTCAACCAGCTAAATATTCCCCTTCACGATTGGGAAAACCCCAATTTGCTGAAAGTAGGCTTTTGGCCGGGAGGTGATAGGGACGGAAATCCTTTTGTAACACATGAAATCACCAAAAAAGTAGCTGATAAACTTCAGAACAGTATTCTGAAATGCTACTATAGAGACATTCGTAAAGTCCGAAGACGTCTCACTTTCCACAATGTGGAGAGTCACCTGATCAAAGCAGAAAAGGGGATCTACAATACCCTTTTTGGTGGAGATGGAGATATTTTTAATTCTAAGGATGATCTGCTTGACGTTTTATATGAAGCCAGAAAGGGCATTATTGAAGAACATGGAGGCCTGTCTCTAGAATTATTGGATGAGTTTATCCTTAAAGTAAGGGTTTTTGGATTCCATTTTGCCAGCATGGATGTAAGGCAAGACAGTAGAAAACACGATGCCCTTTGGGATGAAATATTAGAGAAAAGTGAAGGTAAAGCTGCTTTGGAAACTTACCACAAAGGTGATGAAGAAGCAAAAATTGAGAAAATCCTTTCGATAGACAAATTGCCTGAGATCAGTTCTCTTGAAGAACCTTTTCACAGAGAAATGTTGGAAAGTGTCAAGTCTATCAATTATATTCAGAAGAATAACGGCCCAATGGGCTGTCACAGGTACATCATTTCCAACAACCAATCAGTACTGCATGTGCTGGAGGTTTATCAAATGAATAAATTGTTGTTGGCAGATGGTGGTGACCTATCGCTTGATATTGTACCATTGTTCGAAACCATCGATGATTTGGCAGCAGCTCATGGGGTGATGACCAAGCTTTATAACAATAAAGTGTACAGGGATCACCTGCGCAAGCGTGGCAACAAGCAGTCCATCATGTTGGGCTTTTCTGATGGTACCAAAGACGGCGGTTATATCCGTGCCAACTGGTCCATTTTGCGTGCCAAAGAAGAACTTACAAAAGTGGCTAGAGAAGAGGGGATTGATGTGATATTCTTTGACGGCAGGGGTGGACCTCCTGCTCGAGGTGGTGGAAATACCCATAACTTCTATGCTTCTCTCGGTCCTAATGTGGAAAACCGTGAGATTCAGATCACCATTCAGGGACAAACCATTAGTGCCAACTATGGTAAACCGGTAAGCTGTTCTTACAATCTGGAGCAGCTACTTAGTGCTGGCATGGAAAGTCACTTGTATCCTTCCAGTGAAAATAGCCTGACTGAGAAACAAAAATCGCTTATCGATGAGATGGCGGATATCAGTTATAATGCGTATAAGGAACTTAAAAATCACAAGCAATTTGTTCCCTATCTGGAAAAAGTAACGCCTTTGAAATTCTTCGGCATGACCAATATTGGTTCCAGACCGGTGAAAAGGAGCAAGGGAGGAAGCATGAAGTTTGAAGACCTTAGAGCCATACCATTTGTAGGTGCCTGGGCGCAAATGAAGCAAAATATTCCCGGTTTCTTTGGGGTAGGTAAAGCCATAGAGGAGCTTGAGAAGCAAGGTAGGCTGGGAGAGGTGCAGCAACTGTACAAAGACTCGTTGTTTTTCCGATCTTTATTGGGCAACTCCATGCAGTCCCTAGCAAAATCTTTTTATCCGGCTACCGCTTATCTTAAGGACGATCCTCAGTTTGGAGGATTCTGGGACCTGATGCACAGTGAGTACCAAAGATCTTACGAAAAGGTGCTCGCAGTGGCAGGAATGACTGATTTACTGGAGGACAGTCCGCTAAGTAACCAGTCCATAGCCATCAGGGAAAGAATTGTTTTACCGTTGATCACCATTCAGCAGTATGCCATTCAGACCATTTTGGATAAAGGAAAAGAAGATACCGCTTTACAAAAACTGATCCTTAGGACCATGTTTGGTATCATCAATGCCGCAAGAAATGCTGCATAACGACATTAGAAATTTTCTGATAAATAGAGAAGGCCACTGTTTCAGTGGCCTTTTTTTTATACCTATACTTGATGCTTCCTATTTAAATTCAGGATGCTTTAATAGTATCCAATGAAGGTAAATAAAATATAGGGGTTTGTTTTTAACCATCTTAGACCTTGGTGTTCTAAGATGGTTTTAAGGTATCCGTTCTATTAAATATTTAATAAAACCTGGTTAGGTGAGTTATTCGCAAAATAAAAGAGTGTATTGTAAGTTTAAAGAGTGTTTTTAGTTTTTTTAATTAGTATTTATTCCTTAGTTTTAATGATAGGTGGAAGACGAATAAAGTGCACTGTGCACTTTATTCGTACGTTGTGTGGCATACAAAAAAAGCACCCACAATGTTAAAAGCGCAAATGACGTAATAATGACATAAGCATGACGCAACAAACCATAAGAACTGAATCTATATTTGTTCTGAATTTTAAAAACTAAAAAAATGAAGAACAACGAATTAGCAAAAAAAATTAAAGAACTGAGAAATCGGAAAGGAATTTCACAAGAGGAATTATCGGAAAAATCTGGTTTAAGCTTGCGAACAATTCAACGAATTGAAAACGGAGAAACTGAGCCACGAGGTGATTCACTTAAAAGACTTGCATCGACTTTTAATGTTTCACCAGATGAAATAACGGACTGGCAGATTGTTGAAGATAATACCATTGTAAATCTATTAAGTTTGACACAGTTTAGTTTTTTAGTTTTTCCAATTTTAGGGGTATTAGTGCCATTAGTGATATGGATTTCAAAAAAAGATAAAATTAAGAATGTCGATAAAATTGGAAAAGCAATTATTAATTTTCAGATTACATGGACAATTGTAGTATTTATATCCTATTTATTTTGGTTCATTCTGAGGATGGGACCACTTTTCATGATTGGATTATACGTCTTTAATTTGTTAATGATTACAGTAAATTCAATACGCATTAATAATATTAAAGAAGTATACTATAAGCCCGCATTTAAAATTCTAAGATGAAAATAAAGTACGACCACACAAATCGAGTAGCCCGACCTGAGCCAAATAGCTCAGGTTGAGGCTCTCACACCACCGTACGTACGGGTCTCGTATACGGCGGTTCACCGGATTATGGGTTGCGTTTTGAGGGAATAGGAAAGCATGGATTCATATCCTTTTCTTCTCAGGCGTGACAAAGTGATCGTAGTAATCAGAATCGGACTCTGAGCTACCGCCCATCCCCCTTTTCTGGTTCTGCTCCATGCGTAAGCATGGTCTTGGTCAATCCCAAGTTGAATAAGATTTTTACGTTTTCGCTCCGGCTTTTTCCAATCATGCCAGATACAGTATCGAAGTCGGTTTCTAAGCCATTCATCAATGGCTTTCAGCTTGACGTGGATACTGGCAAGGCGGTAATTATTCACCCATCCCCGCCAGACCTCAGCCAGCTTTTTCAACCTTTCCTCGAAGCTGTACGGTTTGGTTTTCTTGGTGATCTGCTTGAGCTTACGTTTGAGCGACTCCCAACTGTTCTTTTTCACCACCAGTTGGTATTTTCCTTTGTCCCCTTTCTTATATGTCGGAACAAATGCATGTCCCAACAGCTCGAAGTTAGAGGGTCTTCGGATGCCACTTTTCT
>NZ_CAXBOC010000397.1:0-5517 GCF_963976465.1 uncultured Cyclobacterium sp.
TCCTAAACCAAATATTTGTTTGATGGTATTTAACATTATTTTAAGCCGTTTGAGTTTGATAATAATTAACATCTAACCAGGACCCACCATTGTAACAATCTACTCCCTGATTTGTTAAGTATTGGGTGGCTTGTCCACTTCTTCCCCCACTTGCACAACATAATATTAAGGGTTGTTTCATTGATTTAAGTTCCTCTTTTCTGATTTCAAGCTCTTGTAAGGGGATGTTAATTGAACCCTCTGCATTGCCACCACTAAATTCAACTGGGGTTCTAACGTCTACTATTGTTCCTCTATTTTCTTTAATTAACTTTTTAAAATCCATTTTAACTCAAGTTTAAATACCTATAATTAATAACAACCTAGACTTGCGAAAAATTGCGCCCAAAGGCATAATCTCACTTGAATTTATACTAATGAACAAAATAGGTCAGAATATATTAATTTTAATACCTATCCTATCAAAACAAAATCCTGTCTCTGTTTGATATTGTAAAGGTGCAAAATCTTGACTCCTTTTTCAGGGACTTTTGTTACATAAGCAATTAAAAGCATCATGTCTAACAAATCCATACCTCCGGAAAATGCCATGGTTTGCGGAATTGTAATGGTAAGCATGAAAATATAGACAGCATTTGTCAATATAAATAGGCCTAAAACCCTTCTCCCAGATAAGTTGGTTTTGATTAAGTTTTGAAAGGTTTCCATTGGTTTTCCGGTTAGTTTGCCTGGGTATAAAAGTATTACTCCATAAGGGAAAATTCGACAATAAATAGCCAAAATAAACTCTTCCCTTCATTGAATAAATGAATAAATTTGAGCTTAAACCCAAACTATAGGCATCTACAGCATAGGTACTCCAAAATCCAAATCTATTTTACCTACTATTCACTCCAAGTCCCACAACCACATTTCCTAATGCTACTTCTTTATAAAACCCAAATGCTTACTCGCTTCATTTATCCAAATTCGCGCAATTAATTCATGGCCGGCCGGCATGGGGTGTACACCATCCCACACCCAATATTTTGCAGGGGCTTTTTGGAGAGAAGTATTAAAAGGTTCCTGTAACCCTATGTGAACACAATTATAATCTATGGCAAGCTGCCCAACCATTTTTTGCATTACTTTCATTACCTCTTCCCACTGCTTTTTTTTCTCTTTTGGCCAATCATCTACTAATAAGAAAGGTTCACACAAAAATACAACAGTGTTGGGAAGTTGCTCATTTGTTTTATTGAGTAAGTTTTTATAATTCTCCTGCCATTCTTCTATAGTATATTCATTTGCAATAATTCTTGACACATCATTCACGCCAATCAAAATGCTCAGTACATCAGGTTTTAGGTCAATGGTATCTTTTTGCCAGCGACCTAGTAGGTCTTTCACTTTATTTCCACTAATCCCTCTGTTATAAAACATTAAATTCTCTTTGGGGTAGTCAAACCACAGGCGGCTGGAGATCAGGTATGCATAACCATGTCCCATAATATGGTTCCAGTCTTCGTTTCTTGTGCGGGCACCATCAGTGATAGAGTCACCTTGGAAAAGGATGGTTAAACCTTTCTCATTAACTATTTTTTGAGTCATTTTTTTGCTGTTTCTTGCCGAAAGGACAGTGGGTAATGTTAGGCCTGCAATGCCCATTAAACTCATTTTTGAGAAAAATTTCCTTCTTGATCCCTGCATTTATTTATTCAATTAGTTAATCTATCCTTAACCCATATATTTTGAGCTAGAAATTATTTTGGGTCTTTTCCGGGCCATTCCCAGTTTTTCAAATCATCACTCCAAGCAACTCCTATAGAGGCATTTTTATCAAAATCCCCTTCTTCCTCTGTGTTTGGTCCAGAACCATGGAAAAACATCAAATACTTTCCATACATTGGATCATCCCTTAAGTCAACCACCGTTCCGGCAGTAATTCTTCCTTTGGCCCATTGCCATTGGTCTTGCCCCAACACAATCAAATCCCCCCAATCTTCCCATTCTTTTAAATTGGAAGAACGTTTGATCCCTATTCCGTTTTCAGGAGAATGAAATAACAGGTATTCATTGTCTTCAGTGAGTACGGTTACATTTTCACCGGAGGCTGTATGGCAGCAGTAAGTCCAGTTTTCTAAATCATAAGAATAAGACATGCTCACACCATTTTGCTTATAAAAGCACCACCATTTTCCTTTTTCATTCTTATCTTCCACCAGGTAGGGATCGATCATCCTTCCCATATCTGCTTGACCAACATCAGGCCCTTTTACTTTTAACAGCTCAGGTTCACTCCAATTTTTCAAATCCTTGCTTCGCATAGTATAAACCCGAGCCTCAGCTGTTCCATACATGATAGGGTCCTTTACCCCTAGCCCCGGTCTAGGATAGGTTTGAAGGCTAAGAATCCATTCGTCATTGAAACGTATCACATTTCCCGGACTGCAATAATTTAAATGCTGTCCTTTAGGCGTAATAATTTCGCCCGGGCTCCAGTGAATCAAATCCCTTGATTTGCTCATCGCTGTATAGGAATAGATTAAACCCCCTTCTGTTTTAACCAGCGTATAAAACAAATAAAAAACATTCTCATGAAACAAAATGGCAGGATCTCTATAAGCTACCGAATCGTTACCTTTAAATACAATGGGGGATTGAAGTCCTTTTAATAAGTTTTCCTGACCTTCTGATCGCTGTGCAAAAAGCAATAAAAAGAAAATTAAAGGAAGTGTTAACCTAATTTTAGAAATCATCATCTATATAATACAGGGAAAATTAAATTGGTATTGCCTTATAAGGTGATAAAGACTCAATCTCAACCGACAACTATTTTTTTTGAGAATTAAACTCCCAAAAGCTATTTTCCGCAGTAAGCACCAAAGGTTGGTCATCTGTTATAAGGATTGTATGTTCGTGTTGGGTTACATAGCCTCCCTTGTTACCTACCAATGTCCAACCATCCATTAATTCTACGGCATAGGTAGATTTGGTAGAAATAAATGTTTCAATGGCAACTGTAGTATTTTTCTTGAATCGATTTCGGTTACTTTTTACCCTATAATTAAGAATATCTTCCGGATCTTCGTGTAAACTAGCTCCTACACCATGACCTGCGAGGTTTTTAATCACCTTAAAACCTCTTTTTTTAGCTTCACTTTCAATTAAATGGCCTAAATCAGCAATTTTTACTCCACCCTTGATACTATTAATGGCCTTTTTTAAAATTGTGCTGGAAGCATTCACTAAGGGTTGGTGATTGTAAATATCTTCTCCGATAATAAAGGAGCCGCCATTATCTGCCCAAAAACCATTTAATTCTGCAGATACATCAACATTAATTAAATCCCCTTCCACTAAAATTTTATCTATTGAAGGAAGTCCATGTGCCATTTCATGGTTGATACTGATACAGGTATACCCGGGAAAATTGTAGGTTTCATAAGGAGCAGATTTGGCCCCAAAACTTTCTAAGATTTCTCCTCCATATTGATCCAACTCCTTGGCAGACATCCCCACCTTGGCATAGGCTCTCATTAGTTTGAGGGTAGTTCCTACAACCTCACTGATTTTTTTCATACCGATTAATTCGGCTTCCTTGGTTATGGACATTTTATTTTATTTTCTTTATCATTGTCAAAAATCATTTGCCTTTTGGATCTAAAATTTACCGAACCACTAATGGGCTTTTTTATATTCACTTACTAATTTAAGAGGTAATAGAACTGTAAATATACTTCCTTTTCCCACTTCACTTGAAACCTTTATTTCCCCTCCCAATTTGTTAACAAACTCATAACTAAGTGATAAACCTAAGCCTGTTCCTACCTCGTTAGCTGTACCTAGCAGTGTTTTGGTAGTATAAACATCAAATAGGTTATCTATTGTTTTCTGACACATCCCAACCCCATTATCTTCAATAGAAACCTTTGCAAAGTTCCCTTTTTGATCGGCCACTAAATTAATTTTGCCACCCGTATTTGTAAACTTTATGGCGTTTGATATCAAATTTCTAAGTATAATTTTTAAAATATTTTGATCTGTGTATATTTCACTGTCGTGTTTACATTTAAAATTCAATTTAATTTCTTTAGAGGCAGCTAGTTTGTTCTCAAGTAAGATAACTTGTTCAATGGTTGAAGATAAAGTGACCTTTTCCGACTTGATATTGAGTTCTCCGGTTTGAGATTTTGCCCAATTGAGCAAATTGTCCAACAAAACAAGGGTCTCCCTTGCAGTAGCATTAATAATGTCGATGTATTTTTCTGATTGCTTGTCTTCAAAACTATCTGATTTTTTTTGAAGCAAACTTGAAAGACCAATGATATTGTTGAATGGACTCCTTAAATCGTGCGCAATGATCGATAATAATTTATCTTTGGTAGCATTAAGTTTTCTATACTTCTTTTCATTTTCAACCAATGCATTTTCTGCGTTTTTCTTGTCAGTAATATCACGGATAGCCCCTACCAAATAGATTTTACCATTTGAATCAATAAATCGTGATTTTCTGGTTGAAATGATTTTTGTTGTATTATTAATGGTTAACGTTTCTTCATTTATATTTTCAACGCCTTCGTTAATTACTGCCTTATCAATTTTTAAAAAGCTTTCCCTTTCTTCAATAGGAACATTTTCAGCAAGGGTTTTACCAATAATTTCATTTCTGGAAAGTTGAAATAGCTTGCAAAAGGCATCATTAACCAATAGTAATCTGCTTTGGTCATCCTTCACGAAAACGGAATCGCCCATATTATTAAAAATAGAAGCGTTAGGGACTACAATTTCATCCTGGAGATTTGTAGTATCAAACAATTCAGATTGCTCATTTTCCCCATCATGAAATCCATTGGAAAGTAATTTCAGCTCCTCCTTTTGCTTTTTTAATTCACTTAGCTGAATTTCTAATTCTTGACGTGTGAATTTTTCCTTCATAGATTAAGTTCTGAATAAATGAAAGCTTCATTTAAAGTAATGTACCAAAGAGGTTTGACCTTTTTCATTTCATAAAAATTCCCCGTAGGAAAATAAGTTTTATACAAATATTACCTCTCGAAAGTAAGAACTTCTAAATTAATTAGATCCTATCTTCCTCAAAACCAGAAAAAACCAATTAAAAATTAAAGTAAACATAATTTACTTTAAAATCAATCTAAAAATTACATAAAAATAGTAACCATACATAATTTCAACCATTTGGGTATAGCGGTTAACCTTTTTATCTTCAGCTTTAAGAAAAGGGTACAAAAAATGAGGTAAATTGACCGGTAAATAAAATTTAAACTCCTAAATTCATGAGATTCAATCCAAATTTCTCAACAATTTCTCCTTCCTTTATGGAAGAAGAATGAATAATAAACAAACTTTTTCAAAAGAAGGATCATTTCCAAATCGGTTAATACAAACATTTTTAAATTTTTAATAATAACAAATTTTCTAAGTTAAATATACTAAAAATAAGGACTATAACTAAGTCTATGTCAATGCTGTCCTAAATAATTTTTGATTTATCATTTGGTCTGTATTTGGATAGCA
>NZ_CAXBOC010000398.1:0-5514 GCF_963976465.1 uncultured Cyclobacterium sp.
AAATTTACAGATTTCAAACTATAATTACGTCCGATTATTTAAGGGGCCTATACATAAGCAATGAATAATTAGTTACATTATTCTAATGCAAAAATAGGGCTTGAAAGGTATGATTTTACATTTTATTAGAAAATTTTTCATATAATCTTCAATTATACGAATGTTAGACTTTTAAGTTTGACAGTAATCATTGCATGTTTGTAGTTTTAAATTGCCCAAAAAGTATGTAATTGTATGGAACTTTTTATTTAAATACTTGATTAGTTTTGCAAATAAATTCAAAGTAGAGATGAATAGAAACAAGTTGATTTTTCTCATTTTTGGAATCGTTTTTTTGGTTATTATGCTGTGGATAGGTTACGATATGTCCACTAAAACCACATTTCCCGGTTCAAAACCTAATTTGAAAGAAAGGATTGAAAATGAATAGCCTTTCCATGTTTTATGGATCGCCCTAAATATTAATAGAGTTAGCTAATGCATCAACAAAAAACGGATCAATTAATTAATGCCTTAGAAGAGATTGAAATTCGCTGTGAAACGGATATCAATATTCCCTTTAAAAGAAATTTGATTGAAGGAAAGGGAGAAAAGTTACTTTCAGATGGATACAATGATTTAAATGGGGCCGGTGATATTCCCTTACTGAATCAATTGAAGCTTGACTTTAAAATAGAGAAGTTTTTATTTCTTTTTGATGATGCTTATCATTTCAACAGATACAGGCTAAAAACCTTAAAAACAGATGTTTACGATACATTTAAGTTTTCTTGGCATGGCAGTTATTTGCGCATGTGCAGAACTTTTGAAAGAGAATGTCTTTTGTCAGGAGCTCAGGACAGGATTTGGAATGGCCCACCAATAGCCTCAAGATGCTTTGGAAAATCAGAAATACCACCCGACCTTTCAGGAAATGGAGCTGCAGGGTGGAAGTTAAACGCATACAATGATCTTCAATATGACTTGATCAGCAGGTTAATGGGGTACAAACTTATAAGGATCCCTGCTTATGAAAACCTTATGTTGGGAGGTAAGTTGCAACGAATCGATAAATTATTGTTACGACCAAACAGAGAAACCTTAAAATCTGTAGGTACTTGGCTTGTTAGAAAAATGGATTAGTTGAACAAGCCAAAAATTTCCCGGTCAATTTTGCCAACAATGGTGGAAAAATCATCAGGATTATGGACGAAATCCATGTCATCCACATCTATGATTAGGAGTTTTCCGAGTTTATAGCCCGAGATCCAATCTTCGTAGAGGTTGTTTAAGTTTTTTAGGTAAGCAATTTGAATGCTCCGTTCATATTCTCTTCCTCTCTTTTCAATTTGATCTACCAATTTGGGTATGCCTGCCTTCAAAAAAATCAATAAATCCGGAGGATTGATATAATCTACCATGGAGTGGTAAAGCATCCTGTAGTTTTCATAATCCCTCTTGTTGATCAAATTTGACTCATAAAGGTTGGTAGCAAAAATATGGGAATCTTCATAGATCGTTCTATCTTGAATGGTGGAATTTGCATTTTCCTGAATTCTTTTCACTTGATTGAACCTGCTATGTAGGAAGTAAACCTGCAAATGAAAAGCCCATTTTGGCATGTCTCCATAAAAGTCCGACAAATAAGGGTTTTCCTCTACTGATTCAAATTCAATTTGCCAACCATAATGAGCAGCTAGTTTTGATGCCAAGGTGGTTTTTCCGCTTCCAATATTTCCTGAGATTGCGATATGCATAATTTTTACTTGTTTTTTATTGTTTTGAATATAAACCCTATACTATACCATAACATAAAATTAATCTAAAATTGAATTTTCCTGTTGACTTTTGGGGAATCTAGCCAATATTTTATTAATTGATTATGGTTCAACGGGTACTAGATCCAAATGGTTAATTATACTCGATTAATTTTCCATTACCTAAACCTTTTAAATACAATATTTATACCTGATTTAGAGAAGGTAAATGGTAAAAACATTTAACCCTTGGCTTGTAGGCTTTAAGATATTTTTCTTCCGAAATTTCTTAAAATCCCCTCTAATTTTTTTTAAAGGCATTTTTTTTCACTAATTAATTTTGATCAATTACATGTTATTTCAAATTAATTTTTAATTTTAGGAGGTCCTTTTTTAAAAAAATCAAATTTAATGCATGAGCTTGGTTTTTTTCCTATCATGAAATAGTTTGGACATGGCCCATTTTCTCATCCAAAAGTAAACACTATATGAATCAAGAATCCAAAGGAAATGAACAAGAATTAAAGAAGACATTAGGCCCTTTTATGCTGTGGGGTTTGGGTGTCGGATACGTCATATCAGGGAATTATTTTGGATGGAATTTAGGGCTTGCTGAAGGTGGAACATTAGGTGCGGGTATCGCCATATTTTTTATCATAATCATGTATGTTACTTTCACCTTTAGTTACACAGAAATGGCCTGTGCTATTCCTAAAGCCGGAGGAGCTTTTTCATATGCTGAGCGTGGTTTAGGAAAACATTTGGGTTTTTTGGCAGGGATGTCCCAGAATATTGAATTTATTTTTGCACCACCTGCAATAGCTTCTGCCATAGGTGCTTATTTTGGGATATTTTTTCCCGAGTTGGACGCCTTATTGATAGGAGTCGTCGCCTATTTGATTTTTACAGGATTAAATATTGTAGGTCTGCAAGTGGCAGCTACCTTTGAACTATTTATAACAATTATCGCTGTATTGGGATTGTTGTTTTTTGCAGGAGTGACTTTGCCTGCATTCAAAATGGAAAATTTGCAAATCAATGCCTTGCCCAATGGTTATATGGGAGTGGTTGCAGCCATTCCATTTGCTATTTGGTTTTTTCTAGCCATAGAAGGGGTTGCCAATGTTGCCGAGGAGACGATTAACCCACAAAAAAATATATTAAAAGGCTTTGGCTTTGCCTTACTGACATTGGTTATTTTATGTGTGCTTACATTTATGGCGGCCGTTGGTGTTGGAGGCTGGGAAGCCATTGTTTATCCTGATAGTTCCGGAGTTGCTTCTGATTCACCCCTGCCATTGGCCATGGGATTGGTCACGGGTGATAACCAGTTTTATTATCACCTGTTGGCCTTTATAGCGCTCTTCGGCTTGGTGGCGTCCTTTAATGGGATCATTCTTGCGGCAGGACGTACCACCTTTGAATTCGGTCGTGTGGGCTATGCTCCTAAGGCCATCGGAGCGGTAAATAAAAAATTTAAAACCCCAGTCAATGCCCTTATTTTTAATATGCTGATCGGGATTATTGCTTTATTTACGGGCAAAACCGGGGAAATAATCACGATTGCTGTGTTTGGTGCCTTGTGTTTATATATATTGTCTATGCTTGCTTTTCTCAAGCTAAGAAAAAATGAACCGGAGCTGGAAAGACCTTTTAAGGTGCCCTATTACCCTTTGTTTCCTATGATAGCCCTGATCATTGCTAGTCTTTCACTAATTGCCATGATCATTTATAACTTTAATTTGGCCGTGATTTTTTTCGCCATGCTATTAGGAGCTTATTTATTCTTTGTATTATTCCTTAACAAGACAAAAACTTCATGAAATTAAGTAAAGAAGAAGTCAAATCAAGTTTAAAAAACAGTTCATTTAATAAAGTAAAATTAGCCATTGTGGACATTGATGGAGTCCTCCGCGGGAAAGTTGTTTCTCTGGACAAATTCTTTTCCATATTGGATGGAGGATTGGGATTTTGTGCGGTTGTCTTTGGCTGGGACATGCAAGACAAATCCTATGACAATGTATCTGTTACTGGCTGGCATACCGGCTATCCCGATTTTCAAGCCAATATTGATTCTTCTACCTACAGAAAAATACCATGGGAGAATGACCTTCCCTTCTTTTTGGCTGATTTCAGTAATGACAAGGAAAATGGGGCCTTAGTTTGTCCAAGAACCTTATTGAAAAATGTGCAAAAGGAAGCATTAGAGGCTGGTTTTATTCCTCAATTTTCTCAAGAATTTGAATGGTTTAACTTTGAAAGTACACCCGATGGTTATGAAAGTAAAAATTGTGCAGATACCAAACCCATGACCCCGGGAATGTTTGGCTACTCTATTTTAAGGTCATCCTTGAAAAGTGATTTCTTCAATGACTTGTTTGACCTGTGTCATAAATTTGACATTCCATTGGAAGGCTTGCACACAGAAACTGGTCCGGGTGTTTATGAAGCTGCCATACAATACAGTGATGTTTTATTGGCAGCTGACCGTGCAGTACTATTCAAAAGTAGTGTTAAAGAAATTGCCTACAAACACGGTGTCATGGCTACCTTTATGGCCAAATGGTCTGAGGAATTGCCTGGAAATGGTGGACATGTACACCAAAGTATTTGGGACATGGACCTAAAGAATAACTTGTTCTATGATGCCAATGCAGAATGGAACATGAGTAGTACCATGCGTCATTACGTGGCAGGTCAACTTAAATGTTTACCCTATATTTTGCCAATGTTTGCCCCCACTATCAATAGTTACAAGAGGTTGGTAGAGGGAGCCTGGGCACCTACCACTTTGACATGGGCAAAGGACAATAGAACCACAGCTTTAAGAATACTTTCCGGTGGAGCTAAATCTACTCGTCTAGAAACCAGGGTTATAGGATCCGATGTTAACCCTTATCTGGCCATGGCAGCTTGTCTGGCTTCCGGCTTATATGGTATTCAGAACAAATTGGCTTTGGATAAACCTGCCACCGTAGGCAATGGTTATGAAGATTATTCCAATGGTTCAATTCCTTCCTCACTAAAAGAAGCCACAGAGGCCATGAAAAATTCAAGCATTGCCAAGTCATTGTTTGGAGAGGCCTTTGTCGATCATTTTTGCAAAACGCGCGAATGGGAATGTCGCGAATTTGCCTCCAATGTGACAGATTGGGAAAGGAAACGTTATTTTGAAATTATTTAATCTCGACTTCAATACATTTAATCACTATAGTTTTCATTTATCATAATGGATATTCTTCAAAAATATAATTTTAGTTTTCCTACGACCATAAGATTTGGTGTAGGTGTTATCAGTGAACTGGCTGATTATTTAAAGCAAAATCAATTGTCTCGGCCACTATTGGTAACTGACCCAATTGTAAGAGAACTCGATTTCTTTAAAAGAATAGAAGCTCAATTGAGTCAATCAGGTTTGTCTGTTGAGGTTTTTTCTGATGTTCATAAAAACCCTGTCAAGTCAGATGTTCTTAAAGGTAAGGCTTCGTATCAGTCCACCGATAGAGATGTAATTGTAGGCATTGGAGGTGGAGTGGCTTTGGATGTAGCAAGGGCAATTGCCTTAAGCATTAATCACCATAGTGATCTATTTGTTTATGATGATTTAATTGGGGGAGATAAATACGTAACCGAGCCAATTCCACATTTTGTTACCGTACCTACCACTTCCGGTACTGGGAGTGAAGTAGGAAGAAGTGCCATTATATCTGAAGATGAAAGCAAGAAGAAAAGAATACTATCCGATATGGGTGGTTCATTCTATGCGCCCGAGAAAAAT
>NZ_CAXBOC010000399.1:0-5513 GCF_963976465.1 uncultured Cyclobacterium sp.
AAGATGCCCAAGATTCAACAAAAAGTTTTTATTTTAAGCAAAGTAGATGGCTTTTCTAATTCGGAAATTGCAGAAAAATTAACTATTTCTACGCGTACGGTAGAGCATCATATTTATAAAGCAAAGAAGTTTTTTAAAGTTAATAATATTGAAAATTATGGTTTTATTATACTTATTTTTAATGAAATTTTGTTTTGGTTATGAAATAGGGGTGAATATTTAACCTTGTATTAATATTTTTTTAACATTTTTTAAATAATGAGTACGTGTTTTTTCTTTTGCCTGTGTATTATAAAAAAAGGCAAAGCAATTGGACAAAGAAAAATTAAGACGTTACCTGAATGGTTTATCTTCCAAAGAGGAAGCAGTAGAAATAGCCAAATGGCTTAACGAGAGCAATTCAGCTAAAGAAATCAATGCGATATTTGAGGAAACTTGGGAGAAGTCTGGAAATACCATCCATGCCGATACCAAGAAGAAGCACCTTTGGGAAAAAATAGATCAAAAGACCGGAAATAAGCCTGAGCGCAAAGAGGAGCAGCATAAATATTCATTTTTAAGATCAGCTGCTGTTTGGTTATTATTGGCCGGCTTCCTAGTGCTATCCGCCAAGGTGATTTGGGAGAACAACAAGGAAGAAGGTGAGCAGGTGGTCCTAACGGAATGGGTAGAGAAATCTGTTCCATCCGGAGAAAAATTACTTTTAACCTTACCGGATAAAAGCAAGGTACTGGTGAACAGTAATTCTAAAATCAAATTCCCCACTTCATTTGAGAAAGATTCCAGAGAAGTTTACTTAGAAGGAGAGGCATTTTTTGAAGTGGAAAAGGATCCGGAAAGACCATTCTTTGTTTTTACGAGAGAGCTTACTACGGAGGTGTTGGGAACTAGCTTTAATATTAATAGCCGATTAGCGCGTACCAAAATAGCTTTATTGGAAGGTAAGGTAAAGGTGAAGAATAATACTGAAGAGGCCTTTTTATTACCGGGAGAAATGGTAGAGGATGGAATGGATAGTTCCGGGAAATTGGAAATAACATCATTTATATATGCCAAGGAAATGGCATGGAAAGATGGTCAATTAAAATTTCAGAAGAAACCACTTAAAGTCATCTTAAAGCAGCTGGAGGACTGGTACGGCGTGAAATTTGAACCCGAAAATAATATCAATTTAGACAGGACTGTCACAGGGACCTTTCAAAATGATAATTTGGATAATTTACTATCCGGATTAGGCTTTACTATGAACTTCAAACACACAATTGATAATAAATATGTCAAACTTAATAATAATAAGCCTATGAGATAAATAATTACAGGATAAACCCTCCATCGCCAAATGTCCGGGTTTACCCTGTCCGTTCTTATAAAATTTTATCCTATAAAAACATACTAAAATATGAAAACAAAAATACTTCACCTAATTAAAATGGTATCACGTCATATCTTATATGGTTTACTGTTGCAGGTGATCTTCCTAAGTACCTTACTTGCGAACGATACAAATGCACAGATTAAGCCAATAGATGAAACTTACCTTCAGGTCAACCAAACCGAATGGCAAATAATAAAAATTATCGATTTGGTTGAAAAACAAACTGAGTATAGGTTAGTTTTTGCAGATGATCAGCTGAATGCTGACAGCAAGATTGTATTGCAGCCGGGCAGAAAATCTGTCTATGAGATTCTATATGAAATATCAACCAAAACTGCACTTAAGTTTAAACAGGTAAACAATACCATCTATGTTGGAAAACTGCCTGAATCCCAGAAGCCGACTGAGGATGAAGAAGAATTGATGGCTCCTATTAATGGGGTAATCAAGGATGTCAATGGTGCTCCCATACCGGGTGCCACAGTAGTTGTAGAAGGAACCACTGTTGGTACAGTGTCTGATCTTGATGGCAATTTTAGCATTGATGTACCGGAAGGAAAGGCCTTGCTCATCAGTTTTATAGGTTATGAAACCCAGCGTATTGTACCCGGGTCACAGACTCAACTTTCCATTGTACTGGAAGAGGATCAGACTTCCCTTGATGAAGTAGTAGTGGTAGGATACGGTGTTCAGGAGAAGTTATCTGTTACGAACTCTTTGGCACAGGTAGACGGTGAAAAACTAGAAAGGAGACCGGTAGCCGATTTCCAGCAATCTCTTCAAGGACTTGCTCCTGGTGTTACTGTAGTAGACCAAGGCGGAAGACCTGGTAACAGTAATATCAATATCCGAATTCGGGGTATCACTACTTTAGGAAACAATAACCCATTGATAATTGTGGATGGAATTGAGCAAAGAATCAATGATATCAACCCTAATGATATCGCTTCTGTAACCGTACTTAAAGATGCCTCTTCTGCAGCGATCTATGGGTCAAGAGCTGCCAATGGTGTAATTTTGGTTACCACCAAGCGTGGTTCTGAAGGTAAAATTTCGGTGAGCTATGATGGTTACTTTGCCCTTCAGGAAGTGACCAATCGTCCGGAACATATGGATCTGGAAAGCTACTTTTATCTGGAAAACGATGCTTATGCCAATGCCGGAAGAAACATTCCTTATACGGATGAGTTCATTGCTAATTATGTAGCCAATGCACCGAGTCCTGAATATCCACTTCCTTTTCCTTACTGGAGAAAAGATGAACTTGGTATGTTGAAAACGGCTCCTCAGCAAAACCATACACTTTCTGTAAGCGGTGGAGGAGAAAATTTTTCAGGCAGATTTAATGTAAGGCATCAGGCAATTGATGGGGTAGCACCGAATTTCAGTGATAAACTGAATGAATTCAGGATGAACCTGGATCTTAAAGCTTCTGAAAAAATTAAGTTTTCCGGTGATTTAAATTACCGTACCAAAGAATCACTACAGCCGGCGGGGAGGTCTGTTGCAGGGAATGGTGAGTCATTGGTATTTCAGTACATGCTTCATGCAAGTAAATTTTCTTGGCCACAATATGAATCAGGAGAATATGGATTAGGCCCTCAAGTCAATAATCCACTGTTGTTTGCTGAATTAACAGGAGATAGCAGGACCATCAATGATTACTTGACAGGTAGTGTAAAATTTGATTATGAGATTTTGCCCGGGTTAAATTTTTCCACCCAGTATGCAGTAAGAAATACCCATGTTCAGGTGAAAACTTTCTTAAATAAATACAGGAATGAGGATCCGCTTACAGGAAGAGTTGCCCAGCGTGCTTTCAACAGCTTAAGGGAATACAGGTCCAATACACGGGAAGGAACCTTAAACAGTCTTTTGACCTATAATAAAGTTTTGGACAAACATAAATTTACCGGACTGCTAGGATATTCAACCATCGAGCATGAGACCAATTACATTACAGGTTATCGACAAGAGTTCTATAACAATGATGTACAGTCTTTGAGTCAAGGGTCAAATGAAAATCGAGATGCTACCGGAGTTGATAGTGAGTGGGGTTTAAGGTCTTATTTTGCCAGATTAAATTACAATTACAACGACCGTTATTTCTTTGAAGTAAATGCCAGATATGATGGTTCTTCTCGATTTAACAAAGATAACAGGTACAGTTTTTTCCCTTCTTTTTCTGCAGGGTGGAGGCTTTCTGAAGAAACTTTCTGGTCTGAATGGAAAGATTTGATTAATGAATTTAAGTTAAGAGGGTCATATGGAGGTACAGGTAATCAAGCGGTAGGGTTATATTCATTCTACGAAACCCTAAGCGCTATCAATTATTCTTTCAATGAATCTCCGGTACAAGGTTTTACCCAAACCAATTTAGCCAATCAAAATTTGACATGGGAGACTACTTACCAAACCAATATAGGTTTTGATATGGGGATTTTGGAAGACAGGGTTTCTTTGACTTTTGACTATTATGATAAAACCACTGATGGAATCTTACTTCAGTTGCCAATCCCTGCTTTAATTGGTTTGGGAGCACCTGTACAGAATGCGGGAGTGGTAAACAACAGAGGTTATGAAATTGGATTGAATTTCCGAGGAGGTAATAAATTAAGTTATGACCTGGGACTCAATTTCAGTCAAAACAAAAATGAGGTGATGGATCTTGTGAATTCTGGCCCCTATATTTCTGGAGGTACTACAGCTCCACGATTTATAATTCAAGAGGGAATGCCTATCAACTCTCACTGGGGTTATATCACTGATGGAATATTTCAGACCCAAGAAGAGGTGGATAATTACCCTACCTTAAGACCGAATAGTGCTCCGGGCGATGTTAAATATGTGGATGTCAATGAAGATGGTGTCATCAATGAAAATGACCATCAATACCTGGGCTTGTCTTTTCCCAAGTTTGATTTTGGAACGAACGGCACTTTCACCTATGGCAATTTTGATTTGTTTTACCAATTTCAGGGTGCTGCAGGTCATAAAACAAGATTGGATGGTGCTTTTCAGCAAATCGCCACTTATGAAACATTTACCCATGCAATTTACACCGACAACTATTGGACGCCGGAAAATCCTGATGCAGAATTTCCAAGACCAATTAAAGGGGATCCGAGAAATTTTCAAACTTCAGACACACAGTTGATTGATGCCTCCTACCTAAGGCTGAAGAATATTGTTTTAGGCTATACCCTGCCTGAGTCTATAATTGAAAAGATCTCGGTAAGTAGTATTCGCGTTTTTGTTGGGGCTACCAATTTGTTGACCTTTTCAGAGTTAAACAGATGGGATTTAGATCCTGAAATACCTTCAGGAAGAGGGCAATATTACCCACAAGTGAGCATGTATTCCCTAGGAGCAAATGTTAAGTTTTAAGATTGAATAGCTGATAACATGAAGAAATTTAAATATATATTGCTATGCTTCACCATTGTTTCACTGGTGGCATGTCAGGAAGATCTATTGGAAACAATTCCAAACGACAGGATTTCAAAAGAGATCTTTTGGAAAACACTCGAAGATTTAGAATACGCATCAAATGCTGTTTATCCCGCTCTAGATGGAACTAATATTTTCTATTATGATGGAATAACAGATCAATTGATGACCAATCATCCTTTCAATTCAAATACGGATATACAACGTGGATTTGGTACCATCGCTTCAGGTAAATTCTATGCCGAATGGCAAAATGCTTACCAAGGTATACGTAGAGCCAATGATTTCATGGACAATGTAGACCTTGTAGAAGAGGATGACCAAGAAGCCATCAATAGGTTTAAGGGTGAGGTAATGACCCTTAGGTCATATATTTACCTAAAACTGATTATGTTGTATGGAGATGTACCTTTGATTACGTCAGGCATAGACATAGAAGAAGGGCGTACGATTACCAGGACTCCTATTGCTGAGATTTGGGACTTTATAGAAGATGAACTTACCCAAGCAGCAGAATGGTTGCCATATGAAAACAATGGTAGAATAGGAAAAGGAGCAGCTTTGGCACTTAAAGCCAGAGCAATGCTTTATGCTGGAAAGTACAGTGAGGCTGCAGAAGCCGCCAAAGAAGTCATGGATAGTGGGGTCTTTAGTTTATACCCTGACTATTTTAACCTGTTTCAATATG
>NZ_CAXBOC010000400.1:0-5510 GCF_963976465.1 uncultured Cyclobacterium sp.
ATTTGATTGCTGCACCCGGTACAAGCTGCAGGCATCAGATAGCCGATGGAACAGGCAAAAAAGCAAATCACCCGGTTGAAATTTTATTTGATGCCGCGGGACTGAAAGATTGATACTAAACTATTTATAGCCGAACAGCTTTATGTTCGGCTATTTTTTTGTGAATTTACAGGCCTATCAAATTAAGAGGATGGGATGGAGGCTTTTATTTTTTTGGTTAATAGAGCTTATACTTTTAGAGGTGCTTTTTCAATTATTTAAGGAGAGTAACAATTCTGTTTTTAAATTCGCTTAAGTCAAAGTTGCTGCTGTATAAATACGCTATTGCTGCTTAGCGCTTTACGAGGAATTATGCCTATTTAATTAAGGTTTAAGCCCAAAAGCAATATTCATTAATTTCTATAGGCAGTACTGTATTTTTTATGGACAGATCCCTAATTAAATACGGATAGTAACTTGTATTATTAATAGATTATATTGACTGATACCAAATAGCCTTCACTAATACCATTGTCATAATACCCCTTGTATGAAAATTATATTTTAGCTATTATTGAAAACTTTATTATCAAAAACCCAAAATGAACCCTTTTAGTAACAATAATCCTTCCATGGATTCCAATTATTATTGGGATTTATTAATGCAAGGCAACCGTAAAGGATTAGAGGGTCTTTACAAAGAATTTATTTCTACACTTTTTAATTATGGGTTAGCCCTTACAAATGATCAAAGCTTTGTACAGGATTGTATTCAGGAGGTTTTTATAGATTTATGGAAATACCATCAAACCTTAGGAAAAGCAGATCATGTGAAAGCCTATCTTTTACGTGCTCTTTCTCACAAAATTTATAAAGAGAACCGGCAAAAAACTAAAAGGAAAACGGTAGAATGGGATAATACTTTCATAGAATCCTGTTATGTGGAATCTGTAGAAAGTAAAGTGATTAGTGTTCAAAGAGAAAGAAGGTTGCAGAATGAATTGGCTAAAGGGTTAGACAAATTACCTATTCGGCAAAAACAAGTGATTCATTTGCTATTTTTCGAACAACTTTCCTACGAAAAAACTTCAAAATTGATGGGTATCAACCTGCGTTCCGTATATACACTTGCATGGAAAGCCATTACCAACCTTAAGAAATACATTGTTTTGTTATTATTTATAATCCGGATTATTTGAACTTTTTCAAATTTTTTTCTCATCCGAGGATAACTTTCACCTATTGCTGACTCCTTTAACTGAAACCATTTGGTATGTGTAAGCGAGATTATAAAATAGCCGACTTTGTTCTTGATCCGGAATTCCAGAAATGGGTATTATTCCCAGATGCTCAAACGAAGAGTTATTGGGAAAAATATATTCAAGAAAACCCTAAAAAGGAGGAAGATATTGCTTTAGCGATGAAGCTTGTTGTAAACATGTCTAGAAAGGCTTATAAAGTAACTCCTCAAAGAATTGAAGATACTTGGATTAATATTGCAAATGAAATAGACAACATCACTGTCAATGAAAAAGACAATAAAATTGTTTCCTTAAATTCTGATAGCACCATCCTTCATTTCCGGAAATTAGGGAAGAAAGGCAAAACGAAAGTTTCTCAATTTTATAGAATAGCGGCGATTTTAGCCATAGTTTTTTCTTTGTCTTTTTTGGTAACCCTTTATTTTCCTAAAGAAGAAATCCATGTTTTGGTTGATAAGGTAGAAATGGAAAACCATTATGCTCCCCCAGGTGTAAAGGCAAACCTTACTCTTCAAGATGGTTCAAAAGTCATCCTTAACTCCGGAAGTACATTAAAATATGTCAAAAATTTCGAAAGCAATCGACGTGTTTTAGAATTATCAGGAGAAGCCTATTTTGAAGTTGCCGAGGATCAATCAAGGCCCTTTAGTGTAAAAACCGGTTCAGTAACCACCACCGCTTTAGGAACAACTTTTCTTATTTCTTCTTATGAAAATAAACCATTAGATATTGCTTTATTAACTGGGAAGGTTGCGGTAAACCTTGATTTTGGTCATGAGCAAGAGATTAAGCTTACAAAAGGTGAGGGGCTTAAAGTAGACTTAAAAAGTGAAAAAGTACAAAATGAATTTTTTGATCCGGAAATAATATTGGCGTGGACCAGAAAGACAATCATTTTTGAAAAAGTGTCCATGTTTGAGGTCAAAAGGGTACTGGAAAATTGGTATGGGGTGAAAATTGAATTTACAAACAGCCCGCCAACTGATTTGGAAATCTCAGGAAAGTTTACCGACCAGAGTTTAGAAAATGTTCTTGAAGGACTTAGTCATTCTGCGAGGTTTGAATACAAATTGGAAAAAGATAAAACTACTTTAAAATTTAACTAGAAGAGAATGCCTATGTAACATAAGGGATATAAAAAAATGAGGTCATAAATGCGCTAACATTTATGACCTCTAAAGAAATCGAAAAAGGACTGCCATCCTTTTTTCGAAAATGTTCATTTAACAATATACCTAAACAAACAATGTAAAGATATGAATAAATGCCTACTTAAGCATGTTATCTACATGACCAAATTATTTACAATAGCCTTCACTCTTCAGTGTTTGAGCATGAGTTTCCTAATGGCCTTTAATGGCAATGCCCAAGTTAAAAGCATAGAGGAAGTATCCGTATACCTTTCCTTAAAAGATGTAAAGGTAAAGGAAGCCTTTAAGAGGTTAGAAAAGCTTACAGCCTACAATTTCGTTTTCGCCTCCAGAGAAATCGAAGATATTCCCTTTGTCAACGTTGAAAGTAAAGGGGAAAGCCTTTACCATCTATTGTCTTCCATTGCCGCCCAAACGGATCTAAGTTTTAAGCAGGTAAATGACAATATTCATGTAAAAAAAGCTGACAATAAAAAGATTCCTGTACAATCTTCCAATGAGCAGGTGGACGTTAGTGGGACTGTTAAAGATGAAAATGGGGATCCGCTTCCCGGTGCCACGGTTACCATTGCAAATACTACCAGAGGAACAGTAACAGATTTGGATGGAAATTTCTCTTTGGATGTCCCTGAAGGAGCAACGCTTGTTGTTTCTTTCATAGGCTACACTAGCAAGAGGATAGAAATTGGAAATCAAACCCAATTTAATATTTCAATGGAGCTGGACGATACATCCCTAGAGGAAGTTGTTGTGGTGGGATATGGAACCCAAAAGAAGCGTGATGTTACAGGGTCTGTAGTAAGGGCCGATATAGAGGCTTTTAGAGAATCTCCAAATGTTAATATTGCCCAGTCCCTTCAAGGGTCAGTTCCGGGATTAAATGTTGGACAAGTAAATAGAGCAGGCCAAAATCCCTCCATTTCGGTACGTGGCAGGACTACATTAAGTGGCAATCAAAATGTGCTGATCGTGGTGGATGGAATAATATTTACCGGCAATTTGGCAGACCTAAATCCTGCAGACATAGAATCTATTGATGTTCTTAAGGATGCCAGCAGTATGGCCATCTTTGGTGCTCAAGCAGCAAATGGTGTGATCATGATTACTACCAAAGGTGGTAAAATGGAGCAGAAGCCTATATTTAACTATACAGGTACAGTGACGACTCAGTCACCCACAAACAGGCCTGAATTAATGGATAGGGAAGGCTTCTTACAAAAAGTTAGGGACCAAGATTGGCCTCAGGCATATTTGGCACCTGATTATACCCAGCCTAACCCTGACTATGATGTAGCAGCCTTGTTTGAACCTACGGTATATGCAGGCTATGAGAATGGAACAGATTTCAATTGGTGGGATGCCGCTACCCAGACAGGGTTTATTAACAATCATAATTTAAGTGTAAGAGGTGCATCAGAGGCCACTTCCTATTTTATTTCTACAGGATATACTCAGCAAGAGGGTTTTATCATGAATGACCAATATGAAAGAGTAACAGCTAGAATTAACCTTGACCACCAAATATTGGATTGGTTTAGATTTGGGGTGCAAACTTTCGGCTCCTTTGCTGATAATTCGGGTGAAATTCCTGCCTTAAGTCAGATTACTACCATGCCTCCTCTGGTTACCCCCTATGATGAAGATGGCAATGTGATTCTTAATCCTGACGGTGCCATTCGTGCCAACCCGTTTTTGAGTCCTTTGTCCAATGATTTTGATAAGAATAATAATTTATTTGCCAATGTTTATATGGATTTAGAAATCCCATTTATCGAGGGTTTAAAATACCGTGTGAATTTTGGAAATAACTATAGCTGGAGAAGGCATTACAGAAGTAATGTTTATGGAGCCGGTGCTGCCGGTGAGGCATTTAAAAGAAATTATAATGCTTATGACTGGACGCTTGATAATATTTTAACCTATCGAAAAAGCTTTAATAATAATCACAACCTTGATTTGACCATGGTGGTAGGCCGTAGGGAATTGAAATATGAAAGCACCCAAGCCAATGGCACCAATTATTCTAATTTAAGTTTAGGCTACAATGATTTAAGTTTGGGCCAACTTCAGTTGATAAATTCTACAGCATGGGATGAAAGCTATGTTTACCAAACGGTGAGAGCGAATTACGATTTTAGTGACAAATATATGATTACAGCAACTGTTCGTAGGGATGGCTTCTCAGGATTTTCAAAAAACAATAAGTTTGGAATTTTCCCCTCTTTAGGTTTAGGATGGGTAATTAGTGAAGAGGAATTTATGAAGGAATCGGTTTTGAATTACCTTAAATTCAGAGGCTCTTATGGGGCCAATGGAAACCTAACCAGCCGTTATTCTTCCTTGGCAAGAGTGTCTATCTATCCCGCCTATGTATTTGGAAATGGCGGAAGCACAGTTTTTGGTCAGACCGTAAACACCTTAGCAAATTCAAATCTGGCATGGGAAACCACCACAGGATTTAACTTTGGTTTTGACTTTTCATTCTTGCAGGATCGATTTACAGGAACTTTGGACTACTACCAGAATACCACCAATGACTTGCTTTATAACATAAACATTCCTGAAGTAACTGGTTTTTCAAGCATTTCAACGAATGTTGGAGAAATTGCCAATAGGGGGATAGAGTTTGTCTTAAGAGGAGAAGTTATAGAAAAAGGAGATTTCAAATGGAATGCGAGTTTTAATATCGCCTCCAACAGAAACAGAATTGTTTCATTATTGGGTCAGGATGCTGATGGTGACGGGAGAGAAGATGACTTGATTGGTAGTGGCCTTTTTATTGGCGAGTCTATCAATTCTATTTATGATTATGAGTCTGCAGGAATTATTCAGTTGGGAGAGGAGGCTCCTTCAGGGTTTTTTGTCGGTACCCATCGCATAGTAGATCAAAATGATGATGGTTCATTTGATGCGCTAGACCGAGTTATTAGAGGGAGAGAAGAACCTGCTTATAATTTTGGGTTGATGAATGAGTTCAACTATAAGGATTTTACCTTTAGGTTTTTTATCAACTCCATTCAAGGTGGAAAAAATGGCTACTTGGGACTAAACAATCCCAATTTTGGACAGTCTGATAATGCCAGAAGAAATAATATGTTTGTAGATTATGATTACTGGA
>NZ_CAXBOC010000401.1:0-5505 GCF_963976465.1 uncultured Cyclobacterium sp.
CTTATAAAATTTAAAACTAAATTCCAAGCTTAGACAGAGTTGAGATTACAGTCTCCAGTCATACTTCAGAGCCTTGAATTTTCATTTTCCCGTTCCGGGGAAGAGCTTAGGCCATTGGCAGTGAAATTATATAAAACCTAAAAGACAAGTTTTGAGGATAAACTAGAATGAAAGTTTACTTTTTGGGGCTTCCCCTAAGGGTCGGGCTATCACTTTGTTTCCATTTCAATCTTTTTTCGCCGCACTTCCCTCCCGAAAAAAGGATTTCCATTGCTATCCCTAAGCCAGAATCCATTTAGGAGAATGTAAAAACCCCCTTGCTCTTTTCAGCTTGTTCCTTCCAATACCCATTATTTGATCAGCTAATCTTCCTTAGCCAGATAAGGTTTTGCTATTTATCCCTTATATCATAAACATCTCCAATTAAAGGCATACTATTTTACCTTCTCCATACATCCCATGAGTTATTCTCAGTTTCCATTTCTTCAATACACCGCTATGATTTAACTCTTACCTCATTTCCTTTTATATTTCAGCCTTTCCAATGCCATGTCCAATCCTGTTCTCGGTTGTGAATTATGATAAATGCAAAGATGGGAGCAGCGGTACACCCACCAAGGGCAAGCTTCGCCCGATTAAAAAAATAGGGCTTTCCAGAGGAAGCCTTCCACAATTTTTTTGCTCGGCCCTTGGCTTGGGTGTCCCTGGCAGCCCCCGAACTCTTAGGCATAATCAAATTTAAAACCTTAAACAGTAAAAGTCATGTCACAATTTGAAAAAACTTACATCGGAAAAGGAACACAAGTTAAAGATTTAGACATCATCCGAGTATCTATCTCCAAGGAAACACTTGAGGAAATCCTCAAAGACCAGATGGTCGACTACGATGGTAAAGAATACCTGGTATTTGAAGTCGCCTCACTAAAAGAACCGGATCAATATGGCAAAACCCATACAGCCTATATTAGTAAAAAAGTAGATGCTCCGAAAACTGGAAAGTCCAGAAAGGTCAAATCTTAAAAAAAGAGCCCTACGGGGCTCTTTTTTATTTTTTTAAGATGGAGATTAAGAATTGGGCTGTGAGGAAAGGCTTATTTAAGCTTTTTAGGTCATAATTTAACACGACACACTAAAAACTACTTCCCTGGAGAAATCTTGCTATTGAAAAAGAGGTTAGAAAAATTTTAAAATCTAGCAAGGTGCATCAAGTATTTGTTTAAATTATTAACTTAAATATGTTAATTAAATAGACAATGAAAGATATATCGGTAATTGTATTACAATTGAAAAACAGGCAAACTCAAATAGACCGGAAGATCAATCAATTGATAGATCAAAATTTGGATCCCTTTCCTTTTGAAAGATTGGATAAAGGAAAAAAACTCATCGAACTGATTCAAAAAGCCCTGCAGTCCATAGAATCAGAGAAATTGATTGAAGCTGGGATGCATATAAAGGAGTTGGAATTGGAGGGATTGAAAATTGAGCTTTAATTTTCTGAAAGGATTTTAAGTCCTCGGAAAAATTTCTTGAAATGATAAGCTTTTGAAAAGATCAATTGGTCCAATCAAGGGGAGCTTACTAACCTCTTTGTTCCAGTTTCCGCAGCAATTCCTCAATCTTTCGCTCCTGTGCCCTGATTTTTCTATCAGTAGCCGTTTCTTTTGGTTTAGAGAGAGAATAAATAAACCAACCCCACACAGAAAAAGCTATAATAAGTCCCGGCCATTGGTTGTCGCTGCCTAAGGCCCCAAACATGGCGACCATGCAAATAAAGGAAACTAGAAAAAGTTTGATCAGGATTTTCATAGCCTATTAAAGTTTAAAATTAAACCTTAAGTTACTTATTTTCAGGATGAAATGAAAAGAATTTTTTAAAGATTTCAGTATAATTTACTTAATTTTAGTGGTTTGAATACCATTTACTTTACAGGAAAATAAGAACATGCATTTATAGTTGGAATTAATTGATGTAGATGTAAATAGCAATCAGTAGGGGAGGGTAGGAGGTGATTTTCTAGACAGCCAAAATTGCTTTTTTAAGGAACCTAATAAATTGCGGTAAGAGAATAGTGTTGAAATCATTTTTGCGCTTTTTATCGGGAATTGGTTATTTTTGAGTAAACCTTATTGTCTGTAATCATTGTTCTATTTAAAAAGGGTCTTACCGGTCTATTTAGAGATTTAACCAATAATAAATATATATGATGGAAGAATGGGTATACCTCGTAAATAGATACACCATAGCTGGCGCCCGAAGCAAATTTGAAGATATCTGTACTACTTTATTCAAACATAAATTTAAGGGAGAATGTGTGAAATCAGTACGTGTCCATATCGGTGATGGTGGGGTAGATGTATTTATTGGTGATATCGAAAATAAGCCGATAAAGGTAATCCAGTGCAAGTTTTTTGTTAATGGCATTGAGGAATCCCAAAAGGAACAAATAAGGAAATCCTTTAGAACTGCGATTATTTCAACTGATTTTCAGGTCGGCAATTGGATACTCTGTGTGCCGGGAAAGTTGAGCATCCAAGAGCATAAATGGTGGGCAGGTTGGAAAAACAAGCAAATGAAAAATTTTGGGTTGCCAAATGATAACATCGAACTTATGGATGGGGCCGATCTTATTGATGAATTAAAAACTTTTGGTCTGTATGATGAAGCCTTTGAAATAGAAATTAAAAAAGCAGTGCGGGAGATTCACAGTGCTGTAGTCGGTAAAAAGTTTGACCTAGATCAGGAAGTTTTGTCTGCTTCGAACTACGTTAGAAACCTCAAAAATTACTTTTCGAAGGAGAAGCTAGCCCATATAGAGAGGCTAGCAGTTCAGGAAATTGTATCTTGGGTAAAGAGGGATCTGCCTGGCAGGGCGATTTTTGAAAAGATTCTTGTCGTCAAAGGTAAAAAAGGAGTGGGTAAAACAACAGTTCTGCATGATATCTACTGTCAATTGGCAAATGAGCACGAGTATGTTGTCCTTGCAATCAAGTGTGACCAGTTTTATGATGTTAGTTTGAATGGGCTTTCTAAACAGTTATTCAGCGATTTAGCATCATTCAATGAACTTTTCGACGTATTTCAGGACAAAGGTGAAAAATTTGTAGTTGTTCTTGACCAACTCGACGCACTGTCCCAAATCTTGTCAACGGACAGGAGATGGCTACAGACATATATAAAGCTTATTCAGGAGCTTCTCAAGCTACCAAATGCAAGAATTATAATCTCGACTAGGATTTTCGATCTTGAGTACGATGCCGATCTGAGAAAGTTTAATGATACACAAGTTATTAAGCAGATTGAGATTGGTAAGTTGTCTGAGACGGAAGTAACCGACATTTTAAAGCTACTTAAAATTGAAGCAAAAAGTAAACTGCTGATCGAACTACTTACTATACCTTATAATCTTGAACTTTTCACTAAGATTCCAAATTTGGAGCAACTGTTGCAGAAACAGTCTAGGATTTCATTAACTAAACTCTATTCCGAATTGTGGAGTCAAGTGATGACACCGAGGGAACTTTTTCTCACCGACTGCCTAAATGCAATTGTGAAAAGGATGTACGAACAGCATCCGAATCTGATAGAGCTGACATATCTCGAAGAATTTAAAGCCGAAATAAGTTATCTAGTCTCCCATGAAATTCTGGTACAGAACGGAAATAAACTTTCTTTTTTTCACCAATCATTTTATGAGTATTATCTGGCTCGATGGTTCGTAATCTCCGACAGAAATCTAATTGACTATATTTTTGAGGAAGGCCAGAATCTGTATATCAGGTCTTTGATCAAGACCGTTATTGAGTACCTTAGGGAGGCAAACCATCAAAAATATATAGAACTCTATAAAAAAATAATTGGTCACGATCATATCAGGTATCACATTAAATATTTGTTTGTATTGGAAATTGGACTTGTAGAAATTCCATCCCAGAAGGAGAAAGAGCTGGTTTGCGATATGCTGGCGAATGAACATGGAAAATTGTTTCTTGATTTGTTCAATTCAAGAGGTTGGATCGAGTTTTTTATTTCAAATGATTTGCTCAAGGGAAATCAAAATGATATATACAGAGTTCTTTACCGCAACATAAACCATAATGCAAAGATTGTTTTAGACCATTTAGAAAATGGCAAGTTTGAAGAAAAAAAGAAGTTTATTGCGGATATTATACCGAGGGTCAAAAACTGGGATGCCAAACTTTTACCCTTTTATGATAACTACTTTCCCTACGATAAGAATACAGAACTTTGGTATTTTGAGACCCTAAAAAAAATAGCACCTTTTGATCTGGGATATGTATTTGGAAAGCTCAAGCCAGTAATATTGAAGACAAAAAGCCGTACTAAACGTTTTCGGTTTGACCATCGCTTTGAAGGAATTATTGATAATTTGTATCATCAAAACCCTCAAAGCACCGCTGAATTTTTGTTCTCTGTTCAATTAGAAATTCTGGAAGAAACAAAACACGCCTATTATACTGAATATTCAGGAATTACCTCCCAACTGCTTGGTTCCTATCAGCTCGATAACGGGCTGTTCTATAAAGACAGTGAAGATGAAAAATCGATAGATTTCTACCTGCTTAAATATTATAGCAGGTGCGAAAGAAGTGAGCTTAAAGAGGTTGTCCAAAAATATTCCTCCACGAACTATGTTCCTTTGCTCATTCTTCTAGCAAAATTGATGCGGGATAGGGCTAGTGAATTTATTGAGGAAATCTACCAACTACTATTGATCATCGAATCCAAGAACGGTTTGATGCAGGTAGATGATTTTTTGCAGCTAAACATTCGCAGAATGATTGCTAAAGCCATATCCTTTTTTACTCCAGCACAGTACCATAGGGTTAAAAAACTACTGCTAAATATTACCCATCCCTATGAGATATGGAAATATGAAGAAAATGACAAGAAGAGATTCAGCCTGAACATCGGCCTAAAAAAATACTTGTTTTTAAAAGCACTTCCGGAAAAAGTTCTGGAAAATGACCCTGAGCTGAAGCAATTATATCTTATGTTAGAAAGACGTTTTGGACCAATCGATCATAATAAAGCATTAGATAGGAACAAAAGTAGGTTTGGGGGTGTAAGATCACCATTATCGAATGCAAATTTTAACAAATTCAGCTTTGATGCCTGGCTAAAAAGTATGCGGAAGATTGATGAGGATTTTAAATCTGATGATTTTTTCAAGGGAGGTTTACTTGAGCATTCGAGATCTTTTGGAAGCGTGGTGGAAAGGCGTCCAGAACATTTCTGTGGTTTTATTGCGCAGTTATTTAATGAGGAGGGTATATCTTATAGTTACATCTCTCATGGCTTATCTGCATTGATCAAGGCAAAACATGATCCTGAGAAGGTCGCAGAGCTTGTTAGGAGGGAAATAAAACTATCCTTAAACAGAGAATTTACTTTGTATACCATCTGGCACATCAACTACCTAATCGATACGAAGCAGGTCACTGCGGATATCAAAGATTTTTTGATTGCCATCGCCAGATCGG
>NZ_CAXBOC010000402.1:0-5505 GCF_963976465.1 uncultured Cyclobacterium sp.
GGTTATTTTATCGTTAAATTTTAAACCATATTTCGATAATTAACAGGTATTTCCTTCGAAACACGCTTAAAAGTTATTACAATTATTTTTAATACTGATAAAACTAAAAAAATAAGTTTTTATTATTTTACAGCAATGGGTAAGAAATTTCACCTGCTTTCAAATATACAAGTCGATATTTGTAATTAATTTGAGCAAAATCACAGATTAATACTCCAATTAAGATGATATTTTTAACTATTTAAAGGTAAAAATTGATTTTACTCTTAAACTCCTAATATTTCACCAATTAGCTTATGCTTCCGGGCTAATAAATAAAAAATGGTTAAAAGACGTCTTCTGGAGGTGGGCCACGTCCAGTGAATAATTCGGTTTTTTCACAGTCAAAAACTCCTGTTTTTTAGGAGTAAAATCTTTAAAAAAACGTAGAATTAGGAGAGCAAACAATATATAAAATAGGTTAATTTTAAACCTATTTTACAACTTATATCACCTATACACAAAATAGAGGTTAAATATCCAACGATAAAATATTTATTTTCTCCTTTTAATTATTTTTTCGATTAAAAATAAACCAATTCAAATATTTAAATTTTCAACCTTAATGATAACAAAATCCCTCAGTTTTACTGGGAAGGATTGATGCTTCCCATAGGCTAAATTACAATTGAAATAGAATGAGGCATCCATAAATATTAAGGCTTTTTTCAAAAAGTCACTTGTACATAAATTACCATTCAAAAATGGTATGGTTTTCTTATTCTGGTTTAAAAACCACCGAACAACCCGTTTCATTCAAGTCAACCTTAGATTTGATCTAAGGAGGCTTCGACTGAATAAAGGCATTGTAATTTCAAATTAATAAAGAAGCTCATCCTCACTTACTAATAGAAGAGGGTTTAAAATAGTAAGGATCTTTTCACCTCATCTAAATATAATCCTAGCACATGGGGAAATAAAAGTAATTGATAAGTCATCTATTTTTCTCACATCATTTAGCTCTACCAAAACAACTTGTTTTGGTAGAGCTAATAGAATCTATCGAAGTAATTAACGACCAAAAGTAACCCCTAAATTAATTCCGGAGCCCCATCCTGTATTTCCTGCAGAAGAGTATTCCGCCATAATCCCAAAATTCTTTTTGTCCCCGGGATACCATCTGGTTCCCAATACTATTCCAAGCTTGTTATGATTAAGAAACGAACCATAACTGTGACCAATGGTTGGCCAATATTGACCAAATGTAAAGCCAAAATAGGGTTCCAACCCGGCAACACTTATGTCGTCGCCAGATAACTCTTCAACCGCTTGAAAGGCATAGCCCACAGCTCTTAGGGTCAAGCCTAAAGCCACCCAAGTTTCATCTGTATAGGTAGGCTTTCTTAAATCTGCTCCTACTGCTACCCCCACACTCATAAAGTTGGCTATGCCACGTTCAACATATAAGGCCACGGGGGGAATTGTTGCACCTACCAAGCCCTTGCCTCCAAAAGTTGGATCTACAGCCAGGGTGTAAAACGTACCATCTTTTTCAGTTTGCGCATTAACTTTCTCGTTCAATGCCACTGTGCTAATAAATAGCAAAAGTATTAAGATTTTGTTGTTGTAATTTCTCATAATTAGTTAATTTTAGTTGAGTATGGGTTTTGGAAATACATTTAAGATTAAAGCTTTATATTTTTTACAAAAAACAATGTAATGACCTCGTTGTCATGTAAATGCTCCAGGTTTGTAATCAAATGTATGGTTAAGTGAATAAGGTCCGAATTTTAATTCGCGAATGGTGGCTAATTATTCGTGAAGGCACGGCTCCATAGTGTGAGAAAGAAACACCTCCTAAACTAGTAAATTCATTCACCTTAAATACCAATATTAGCCTTTATTAATTCTGCTTGTTTGAACATCCTTGAACAAACAATTGCCTTAGGAATCCTCCATAAACGCTTCTACTCAAGATAAAAAATGTACAAGAAGAGCATAATCGGGACAGGTGAAGGCTTACCTATAATCTGATCAAATTTATCCAAACTATTCTTGCCTAGCTTGGGTAAGGTGTGGCAAAAAAATAACTCCCCAGCCAATGGTTTAAATGGATTGGCTCTTATAGTGACGCAAATTGATTCGGGTATCTGATGTTGTCTAGATAAGAATCCAACCGGCGAGATGGCGCTACTATTAATTTAACATCCTTTAATTTAGGTTTTGGCATATATTGAAACCCAAAAGATTAGACTAGAATTGCTTCACAATAGTAATTTAGCTCCCTGTAAAAAGAACCTTTTTTATTCACCTATATTTTTCTAAATTAAACCCTATTAAATAACCACTTAACAATGAAATGCAAAGAAATCAGATTACCCCAGGATCTTGACAAATCTTTTATCGTTTTTAGAGAGAAAGGACAATATATTCCTTGTCCATGGCATTTTCATCCTGAATACGAATTGGTGTTGGTTTTAAAAAGTACCGGAAAAAGAATGGTGGGAGACCATATCGGTGAATTTCAAACAGGAGATTTGGTTTTAGTCGGCCCCTATTTACCTCATGTGTGGTCCAATGATCCAATCTATGTTAATGGACAGGCAAATGAAGAGGCCGATGCACTAGTCATCCAATTCAAAGAAGATTTTCTGGGTGGTGAATTCCTCAATCTTCCTGAAATGGAACCTTTTAGAAACTTTCAAAAGCTATCAAGGCAAGGAATGTCCTTTTATGGCGCAACTAAGGAGTTAATCAATCCTCTGATCATAGAAATGATCCATATGAATGGGATCCAAAGGTTATCTAATTTGCTATCTATATTTGATATCCTTGCACATACAGATGAGTATGAATTACTGGCTAGCCCGGTATATGTAGCTCAATTGGATCCACCTGACACGGACATGGTTTAAACAATTTTAATCGAGATATTAGCCTGGCCGAAGTGGCATCTATTGCCAACATGGCAGTTTCCACATTTTGCATTTTTTTTAAGGATCAATACCGGATTACATTTGTTGAGTATTTAAACTCAATTCGAGTTGGTCATGCCTGCAAATTGCTAATGGAACAAAATCATAGTATTTTGGAAGTGGCTTATAAAAGTGGGTTCAACAACCTGGCTAATTTTAATAGGCAGTTTAAAAAATTTAAATCCATGACTCCAACTCAATTTAAGAAAACAGTGAAGGTGTCAGAAATAGCCTAGTAATAATTATTTCACTTTATGGTTTATTGGTACAAAGTAAAACCTGAGAAATTATCCATTGGGATTTTATTGTTCGATTTTCTTACCTAGGCAAATTCGAAAACCATCTCTAGAGTCTGAATAATGCGTACTTTGAAGCCCTAGCCTAACTGCAGACCTGGCGTTACCCGGTACATCGTAATAATTACCTCCACGACAAACGGGTTTATAATTTTGGTGAACGGAATAGAACTCTTCATGCCCACCTTTTGGATCAAAGTGATCTAAGACAATTTCCCAAACATTTCCTAACATGTCTGCCAAGCCAAATCCATTTCTTCCCTTCTCACCAAAATGATCTACCGGAGACAGGAAAGAAAAACCATCACTCCATGGCACTTTAGCCAAAGGCCATGTTTTATTTCTTCCCGGTAAAAAATCCACACTTGAAATATTTAAACGTCCCTCACCATCTCTGAGCTCATTCCCCCACCAATAATAAGTACTCTCTTCAATTCCCCCACGACAAGCATAGGCCCATTCTGCCTCTGTGGGCAGCCTGTATTCCATTCCCACCGGAAGTCTGCCAGCTGCTCTTTCCTTTTCTGTCAACCATTCTCCAAAAGCATTTGCATCATTCCAACTCACACATACTACCGGATAGTCCTCCCTTAGTGGAAATCCAAAATTTGGATCTCTCCAACTTTTATCTCCTGCTTTTATCCATGGATGAGGTGGTGCTAAACCTGATATTTTCCACTCCGGATCAAAAACCTGGGTCATTCCCCCCTCTTTTTCTGCATCAGTAATGTATCCACTTTCTTTTATAAATTGCCGAAATTGGCCTACTGAAACTTCTGTCCTGCCCATCCAGAATGGATTTTTCACTTCCATGGGTCGAGGGTGTTCCCCCTCATATGATTCTCGTTCTGTACCTGCAGTTGCTCCTCCTTCAGGACCTGTGGCCCAGGCCTTTTCTTCCGGTGTGCTTCCCATTAGAAATTTACCTTCTGGAATATATACCACCTCAAGTGAAACAGAATTGCCTAAATTAATTATTTTCGATTTTTGATCAGCGCTGCTTGATCCCAATTTGTTGGAAATTATATAGTCTAACCCCATTTGTGCATAGGATAAAGAATAATCAGAAAGACCCAATAAAAATCCTATAATAGAATAAACAAGTAACCTTTTCATAGATGATATATTTAATCCGAAATACGTGAGACAACCTATTAAGCATTCAATTATAAAACCCGACCTTAAGTACTGGATTACATTAACATTAAAGATGAATTAGCAACTTCTTCATCAAAGCCAGTCCCTTACAAATGTAAATTTATCACTTGTAAATAATTCTAGTAAACCGGTTCCCATTGATATTCCTACCTAGCTATTTCTGGAAAACCATTTTTTTAATTGAGTTTCAGGTGTAAGCCCTTGATTCAGGGCAAGACGCATCCATGCATAATAAATTATTCCCGTTGTTACCATTCCATTGATTAATGAAATGAAAAACTCCTGACTAAAATACCCCACCAAAAATCCTACAATCCAAGCCAAAAAAGCTGCAGGGTTGATGACCATATCCGGATTCCCTTCAGGATTGTCATAGATCTTTCTTTTCTCGGGGAAAAGCCAATAATCAATGATTACTGTCATGGCGATGGGGCCTAACACCCAGGATAAAAACTGAAGGAAGAAGTTGAATATCTGATCAGGACCATACCAGGCAAAAAATAAAGCTATACACCATGATATTAGCAACACCAGCTTTCTATTTTTCTCTTCTGTTTTATACTTTGGCATAGGGGGAGCAGACATCATATTGGCACCGAAATAAATTGCAGCCATGGCGGTGGACCATGATCCAAGGAAAATTGCAAGAAATGAAATCTCTAACAATCCAAATTCATCCATTATCAGAAAAATATTCCACTCTCCTGTCGCAAGTGCTCCCAGCGTGGCACCGATATATTGAAAAACCATCATTATCCCATAGGTCAAAAACAACCCTATGGCTGCCTGCTTTCCATTTTTATAGAACCTGGTAAAATCAGAAATTACTGTATTCGCATGTAACCAACCACCGGCAGCGGCGGTAAAAACAATCAATGAAGAAGCAGTGGCTGTGGGAGATTTTTCAATAATTGCCATTAAGCCTCCCCCTGCATCTAAGGCTCCCCAAACTGTAACTATTAATATAAACACGATGGCAGGTACAGCCATATAATTCACATAGGCGATCCATTTCATGGTTTTGTAAGCAGGAATAAGGAATAAAATGGCCATTAATAGCGTAATTCCATAGAAGAGCACCGAAGTCTCACTGCTTA
>NZ_CAXBOC010000403.1:0-5490 GCF_963976465.1 uncultured Cyclobacterium sp.
TTAAACCCTTATTATGCAAACAATCCTAGGTTCTAATGGCGCAATAGGTACAGAATTAGCTAAAGCTTTAGCAGCTTATACGCAGCAAATAAGACTAGTCAGCAGAAACCCCAAAAAGGTAAATGATACGGATGAAATATTTCCTGCAGACGTGTTAGATGCCAAAGCTTTAAAAAAAGCCATACACGGTTCTTCAATTGTATATGTCACTGTTGGATTTACCTACAGCCATAGGCAGTGGGCTGAGAAATGGATACCTTTCATTAAAGACCTAATAACTATTTGTTCTGAAGAGAACTGTAAGCTGGTCTTTTTTGACAATATCTATATGTATGCCCCCCATTTTCTCAACGGAATGACTGAGGAAACGCCAGTTAACCCATCAAGCAAGAAAGACCTTATTAGGGCGGAAATTGCAAAGATGATTTTGGATGCGATCAAAAAAAATAAAATCCAAGCGCTTATAGCCAGATCAGCAGATTTCTATGGTCCTTCAATATCAAATAATAGCCTTCTTACTGAAACTGTTTTCAAACCACTTAGCCGCGGTAAAAAGGCAAATTGGCTAATCAGTGACCGTTTTTTGCATTCTTTCACCTATTCTATTGATGCTGCAATTGCCACCGCTCTACTAGGGAATACTGAAAAGGCTTATGGAGAAGTTTGGCATTTACCAACTGCTTCTGCACCTTATACCGGTAAACAATGGATCGAAAAAATTGCAAAAGAACTAAAAACCGAGCCCAAAACTCAACTAGCACCTAAGTTTCTTGTTAAAGTGATGGGATTATTCAACTCCATTATGAAAGAATCTGTGGAAATGCTATATCAGTATGATAGGGATTATGTTTTTGACAGCAGTAAATTTGAAAAGACTTTTAATTTTACACCAACCTCCTATGACTTGGGTATAAAAAAAATAGTTGAAACTGATTACAAACAGGTTAAAAATTAATTACCCCCCAAGTTGAGAAATGGAATTATTTGCTCGTGAAACAGACCCCTCCAAAAACCTTCTCCCATATGATGGTACGGTAAATTATTATGGGAAATTGTTTGATCAAAGGGAGGCAGACCATTATTTCTCCATCTTAATGAAATCGATCGAATGGAAAAATGATGAGGCCATCATTTTCGGTGAAAAAATTACCACCAAAAGAAAAGTGGCTTGGTATGGAGAGGAAGCTTTTGAATATACCTATTCCAAAACAACAAAATCCGCACTTCCTTGGACTCAAGGCCTACTTGAATTAAAGCTTTTAATAGAAAAACAAACTGGTGAAACCTATAACTCTTGTTTACTCAACCTTTATCATGACGGTAGCGAAGGCATGGCTTGGCACAGTGATGCAGAAAAGGACTTAAAAAAACAGGGAGCAATCGCTTCCTTAAGTTTGGGTGCAGAAAGAAAGTTTGCTTTTAAGCATAAGGAAACTAAAATTAAAAAAGAGCTTATTTTAGAAAATGGAAGCTTGTTAGTAATGAAAGGAAGCACTCAAAATTATTGGCTTCATCGATTACCTCCTACCAAAAGGGTATTTGGTCCTCGGGTTAATTTAACTTTCAGAACGATTGTAAAAAAACGAGATTTATAACCTATTTTTAAAGCATATCTATGAAGATTTATCGATCAAAAATAGGATTGGAACTGGTTATTCCCGTTGGGCTATTGTTTCTCTGGATTTCCTATAATATGTATCTCAATCAAATCTGGATAGGTCTATTGATCCTGCTTCTAACCAGTGTTTTCTTAGGCTATTTGCTTCGCTCTATAAAATATCGCATTGATCCGGACAACCTACATATTTACGGTGGCTTTGGTAGTCATAAAAATATTCCAATACAGGACATAACGAAAGTAGTTGAAACCCATAATCCCTTAAGCTCAGCTGCAGCATCCTTAGATCGTTTGGAAATATTTTTTAACAAATATGATAGTGTTCTTGTCTCCCCAAAGGAAAAAAAAGAATTCATCGCAACTTTATGTCTTCAAAAGCCTACCATTGAGGTATTGCTTAAAAAGAAATGATGCAATGTTAAAATCGAGTAAGTGATAAGTAGTAAAAAATCCCCAAATCCAAGAAGCACCTTTTTTCTGGATTTGGGGATTTATTTAATGGTTGATTTCGTTATTCTAGCATTATTTTGCAGGAACCCAAAGTACCGCATCTGCAACTACCGTTCCATCGGAACCCTCCGTACTTACCGTTACAAAAGGGTTTGTCCCAACTTCTAAGCTATTGGTTCCAACTTTCACCCATTCCCCTCGGGTTTGGCCTTCCACCCTAATGTCAGATTCTTTAACAATAACTTCATTTTCTGTTTCCCCATCAGAAATGGTAATCTTCGTTTGACTACTCGCATTCTCAGTTCTGGAAAAATAAACATAAACATCATAATCTCCATTTTCAACCACTTCCGGGCTAAACTTGACGGTGTTAATAGAATTTTTATTTTCGGAACTTTTCAATAGTGTTGGGCCATAGCCATGCCTATTTTGTTGTTCCCATGCACCGGTTACCTCTACCCCCTCATCATCGTTGTCCACTAAAATCTCTGCAGTACTTCCGTCTGCCAAAGGATTAGACCTAAGTTCTGTTTGTAATTTTTCGATGGACAAATCTTGAACAGATAGCCCTTCATCCAAAGCCAAGCTAGCCGCCACAGCCGCCGATTGACCAAGCACCATAAAAACAGGTTCCATCCGAATAGATCCGTAGGCTATATGGCTGGCAGATAAAGCCACCGGTACCAAAAGGTTTTTTGCTTCATTGGACTTTGGAATGATAGATCGATAGGCAATTGGATAAGGGCCAAACCCTCCAATCTCTACATTGCCTTCATTTTTCACCATCTTTTTCCCATCCTTTTCAACCACCACTCGTTGGATATTATGAGAATCCATAGTATATGCAGCCATTCCGACGCCATCTTCAACAACTTCCTCACCTACACAATTGGCTTGGGTCATCACATATTCTCCTACCATTCTTCTCACTTCACGCACATAAAGCTGTGGAGTCCAGTGATCAGTGTCCCCATATTCGTCTTTTGGGTAACCCCATTCATTCATGAATTCTTGAAGTTCTTTGGGAACTCTCGGATCTGTTTTGTAAAAATAAAGCAGGGATTTGGTATAAAAAGTGTGGGCATCGATAATTTCCTGGCGTTTTTCATAACTCCCTTCCGGATATTCATGATTCATCCCTATCATATCAGTGGAAAAACCTCCCCTATTGTTAATATCTGTCTTGTTGTTTGGCATTCTACTCCAGATAAAATACTGGTTAATCGTTCTTTTTTCAGGCTGAGCCTCAAAAAGCCTCACCAATAGGTCAAACATGGAAGGATCGTAACCCTCAGGTTTGGTGATTTCTATTCTGTTATCGGGATCATTGGTCAGGCAAATCCTATAGTTATAAGCTTGAATCTTATCATCCCCTGTACCATCCTCAGCAAGTGTCCCTTCACTTATACCCCATAGGAGTCCGCTTGATGGATCTCCCGGGACTTTATAGGGGTCTACCCCATCCGGAAACTGATGTCCGTTCATTAACTGCACACCGTTGTATGTCTCACCATAGACTTCATTGGCTTCCCTGCCAATGGCATAGGTCACCCCTGATTTGGCCATGAGATCTCCTTCATAGGTGGCATCAATAAACATTTTACCTGCTACTTCTCGTAAAGGTTCTGTAAGGTTGGCTGCATTTTCAAGAGCAATTTTGGTAATTATACCTTCCTTATTCTCAACCTCTTGAACCCTAAACCCATATTGAACGGTAATTCCGGCACGGTCAAGGTATTCCTGAAATGTGGCTTTGGCTACACTGGGTTCAAATATCCATTGTTCAAATTTCCCATAATGGTCCCCAAGTTTTCTATAAAAGTCTCTGGACAGTCCTGTTACAGCAAACTTATTCCCAATGTCTGTATACCCTAAGCCACCGGTGGTCAGCCCCCCCAGGTGTTGACTGGGTTCAATTAGCAAAACGGATTTCCCCATTGTTTTGGCGGTGTAAGCTGCGATGACTCCGGAAGAGGTCGCACCATACACGACCACATCGTACACTTTTTCTTCCGATTTCTCAGGAGATGAACAAGAACTCATGATGCTTGAAAAAATCAAGCAAAGTAAACCTAAGTAGTTAATATTTTTTTTCATTATTTTTCATCAATTGGTTTTTGTAAATACAATTAATCTTAAATCCATTACTTGGCTCCCCGGGATATTGAGCGCTGTCAGAGATAAGGTTGCCTCACCTTTTTCTAAATCGATTTCCCCTAATGGCATGGCTCTGAAATCTTTTACATAAGACTCCATTCTTTTAACTCGGTCATTTTCCATTCCCTTTAATGGTGGGTCATGCCCTACCTCCACTTTTCCATCAATATAATTTTCTCCTAATTGAAGCCTAAAAGTGGAGCCTACATCTTCCTGTGGGCAGGTATAATATAATTCAACCTCATACTTACCGGCCTCCAGCACTTCTACATCCCAAGTGATGCTGTCTTCCAAACTTCGCCAGTTTTCAAAAAATGAATCATTGGGAAAGCGATTGGATCTTTGGACTTGCCCATGTGCTTCTCCATCTCGGGCAGGCATTTGTGTGTATTTTGCCCCGGGAGCGCCTAAGGTAAATGAGCGTGTTGTAAGGTCTTTTTCTAATTCATCAGCCATCTCTTTTTCCCAAGTCTCTTTTGCTGAACTAAGTTTAGCTGTTAATTCCGGCTTACTATCTTGTATTGGCTGTTGTTGAAAAGGATCCTTTGCCATATCAAACAAGTTCCCTTCGTGATCAAGGAGAAATTGCTGGGTCCTTAAACTGGTTCGACTATTCCAATGGCGGTATATGATTCTATCTTCCCAAGGAGGGTTTTCATTGACTATTAAAGGTTTTAAACTTTTCCCATCAATCGATTGATCTGCATTGTAAGAAATTCCCAACAAATCCATCAAGGTTGGAAATAAATCTATTGCTCCGGCAATTTCCTTAATAATTTTCCCCTCGGGAATTGTTCCTTTCCATTGCATAAAAAAAGGACTTCTAACCCCTCCTTCATCTGTGGAACCTTTTCTTCCTTTCATTCCTCCGTTCCACCTAAAACTATTGGGACCATTGTCACTAAAATAAATCACAATGGTGTTTTCTTCTAGTTTTAGCTTCTTTAATTGATCCATCACTCGCCCCACATTCCAATCGATATTTTCACACATGGCCAAAGCCGCTTTTGTAAAAGCCGGCGCTTCAACATTGACCAGGCTATCAAGCTTTTTGTCGGCAAAGGAATCGTACCAACGGTCTGGTACCTGCATGGGGGAATGAGGAGTATTAAGTGGCAAGTAAACCAAAAACGGTTTGTCTTTATTCTCCTCAATAAATGCCATGGCCTTTGAAGTAAGGTCATCCGGAAGAAAACCCTGCCCTTGTACTGGTTTTCCATTGTGTTCTAATGGAGGGCTAAAATAATTGCCCCAATGACCGCTAC
>NZ_CAXBOC010000404.1:0-5490 GCF_963976465.1 uncultured Cyclobacterium sp.
GGTTCCTATTTTCTTATCAAGTAATGCGCTATTTCCAGATTGTTCAATTAATTCAACGATTAACTCAGCTGTAGAAGAGGCTGAAGTTTCTGAAACTAATATATCCGGAAAATCTTCAGGATCAAGGTGATGGTCAATCATTATCCTTTTGCATTTTAGCCCTTCCAACAAGACTTGCATGTCATGACCTACTCTGTTGGTTCCGTTATAATCCAGACAGAAAACCAAGTCGGTCTTAGAAAAAGCCTCAGCTATCGCTCCGGCTTTATCCGTCATCGTTAAAAATGCTGAAGTATCTAGCCAATCCAAAAACCCGGGAGCAGGATCCGGGTGGCATATTGTGGCATTTTTCCCCAATTTTTCAATAAAATAAAGCAATCCTAAAGAGCTGCCTACAGAATCACCGTCCGGTGATTTATGAGAGGTGATTATTATATTTGAAGCAGCTTTAATTTCTGCCACTATTTGTTCGTATTTATTCATTTTTTTTATAACTATTCAATAATTTATACATGGAAAATCCATTGCTATAATTGGCTAATTTCCTCCTTCTCGAATCAGTTGGATTGCGTCAATTCTAATCCGGGCATTAGCGATCAACTCAGTTAACTCCGTTTTCTGTTCCAAAGCTGTCTTTATTTCATCCGGTCTAATGGCCTTATTCCTTTTATACAAGTAGGCCAATCTCCCAATCTCATGGTCCATGGTCTGGTTCATGTTTTGAAGCCCCATGTCTATTTCTTTGTCCTTCATTTGGTCGGCTATTTCTTCTGCTGTCTTTAGCATTTCAGGGAATATTTCATCTACAAAACGTTCATTGCCTATCAAATCGTTGATTTGTCCGGGTACCAATTGCTTGTTCAACAAACCAATAGGATAACTTTCAGTAACTTCTTCTGCCAGATGGTTTACAATTACACGCAAAGGTGTATTGGGTAAGAACCTGTCTACATAGACACCTTCTTTTCCTGATGTTTCTAGTACAAAAATCACTTCCAAAAGTATTCCGGTATTACCTGTACCCTTCAAATGGCCAAAACTAGCGGCTCCCGTACCCATTCCCAGCACCATATCAATGGCTCCAGTCACCATGGGGTGATCCCAACTTATAAAACTGATGTCTTCCCTGCTTAATGCTCGCTTTCGGTCGAAAGTAATCGCGATCCCCTTATCCGGTATGGATGGAAATGCGGTATCGTTGGCCTTACTTGGGCGCAACCAGTAGGTTCGTTGGGCCAAATCTTCCATCTCAATACCAAAATGATCAAAAACTTTGGCCATATAATTCTCAAGGTTTAAATCCTTGTCCGCAGATCTAATTTTAGTTACCAATTCCTTGGCTACCTTAGGTCTAAAGGAATTCATCTCCAGCAGTCTGTCCCGTCCATTGGCTAAAGTCTGCTTAAGCGCTCCTTGGTAGGTTTCAGTCTCTCTTATTAAAGCTTCTAAATCCGATATAACATCTTTCCTAATTGAAGCCATTGCAAGCTCAAACAAGCGGTCACCAAAAATTTGTCCAATTTGGTTACCCCCTTCGATATTTTCCTCAAAAGCATTCAGGCCTTCATGAAACCAACGCGCTAAAATTTCTTGAGGACTACCTTTCAGGTAGGGTACGTAAATCCGAATGGTTTCCTTTTGCCCTATCCTATCCAAGCGTCCAATCCGCTGTTCCAAAAGCTCGGGATGCATAGGCAAATCAAACAATACCAAATGATGCGCAAATTGAAAGTTTCTCCCTTCACTACCAATTTCGGAACACAGTAATATTCTTGCTCCATTTTCCTCGGCAAACCAAGCCGCATTCCGATCCCTTTGTACAATGTTCAGGTCTTCATGAAATACCCCTACTTTTGCACTACTAAGGTCTCGCAAGGCATTTTCCAATGCCAATACTTTCGCTTTGCTTCTGCAAATCAAAACCACTTTTTTAGGATTCAATTGATCCAATAAATCGACCAGCCAGGTCACCCGTGGGTCCTTTGAAAAATGATAAGGACGCTTTACATCCCTTCCCGGTCCATTGCTTTTGTCCAAGATAAATTCGGCCGACATGCGTTTTGCCCACTCTTGCTGAGAGGGTCCTGTTTTTAAAGGGATTAACTGTACTTTTCTGGTAGGAAAACCACTCATTGCCGCTCGGGTATTTCTAAACACTACCCGACCTGGTCCGTGCTGGTCCAGTAAATCTTCTATCAATTGATTTTGACCTATTTGCCCTTTTTCTTCAAGTTTTGCTACCCTCTTGTCACCAAATAAACTTTTTAGCAGGGTTTTGTCCTTATTATTTATTGCTTCACCTGATGCCAATTTCTCAACTATATTGGCAATGGAAGCATGGTCTTGAGATTCATTGACGAAGGCATGGTAATCGGCATACCTTTCAGGATCCAATAATCTTAATCGCGCAAAGTGACTTTCTGCCCCAAGTTGTTCAGGCGTCGCTGTCAATAGTAACAAGCCTTTAGCAACTTTACTCAAAGCCTCAACAATGGCGTACTCAATGCTTATTTTCTCCAATGACCAAGCCAAATGATGAGCTTCATCTACGACCAGCATGTCCCAGTCTGCAGAAATAGCCTGGCCTGCCCTCTTTTGTGATCCAGCCAAAAATGAAGTACTACAGAGCACCAATTGATCATCCAGAAAAGGATTTCCCTCAGGAGCACTTTCATCCAATGCGGCACACCTTTCTTCATCAAAAATATGAAACCATAGGTTAAATCGCCTTAACATCTCCACAAACCACTGATGCACCAATGAATCCGGAACCAAAATGATAATCCGTGAGGCTTGACCACTTAACAATAAACGGTGCATGATTAAACAAGCCTCAATGGTTTTGCCAAGGCCTACCTGATCAGAAAGCAATACGCGAGGGGCATACCTTGAGCTAACTTCATGGGCAATGTACAGTTGATGGGGAATAAGGTCTATCCTACCACCTATGAAACCATTAATGGGTGAAATTCTACGCTTATGGTCATAGGCCAATGTTTTCCTTCGCAAGGCAAAAACAGCCGGTTTATCTACTTCCCCTAATAAAAGGCGGTCATCCACCCCATGGGTTACAGTAACTTCCCCTAAATCTGCTTCCGATAAGGTCCCCTTATTATTAATATACAAGATTAGTTCACCATTGTCTTGGACACGCTCAATTTCAAAGGGGCGTTGTTGGGAGTCCATTACTGTATCACCGGGCTTAAATATCACCCTACGCAGAGGTGCACTTTCCAATGCATACTGTCTCGTCTCTCCGGCATTTGGGAAATTGACTTTCACCCGATTTTTACTTACTTCAACTAGTATACCTACACCCAAGTCAGGTTCTCCTTCGCTTGCCCATCTCTGATCAGGATAGAAATCCATCATATATGCTATTGATTTAACTTACTTTATTAACAATCCTAAAAAGGGATTTCTAAAAAAATGCAAGTTCTTTAATTTTTAGCCGCATCACTAAGAACTGAAGCTTTTTATTTTTCTTTTGAATACCAAAATTGACCTAATATTTCTAGTTGGATGATATTTCTCTATACATGATAGGTAAAAAGCCTCAGGTTACAATAAGTTTTGAGCCTTAACTATATCCTCAAAACAGCTTGATTTTTGCATTTGACTCGTTCAGGTATAATTATTGCAACATATAAAGCCAATAAAAACCTTAACGTTTTATAGTTGGTTATATATCTCTAAAATAGATATTTAGATTTTATCTAACCAAATACTTCTTAAATCTTAACGTTATGATTAGTAAAATTTATCCTTAACCTATACCATGGCTCTATTATTATTTTATCTTTTTATTGCCCTATTTATTTCATTTTTGTGCTCCATAATGGAATCGGTGTTATTGTCCGTTCCTGTGTCATTTCTGAAGTCACGGTCCAAAAGAGGAGACAGAAATGCAGATGCCATGCTTTACCTGAAAGAAGATATCGACAAGCCTCTTTCCGCCATTTTATCCTTGAATACTGTAGCACATACAGTGGGGGCAGCAGGTGTGGGAGCGCAAGCTACAGTGCTTTTTGGGGAAGCTTATTTTGGAGTTATTTCTGCCATTTTAACCATTCTAATCTTAATATTTACTGAAATAATTCCCAAAACTCTGGGTGCCAATTACAACAGGGATTTGATTGGCATTACCTCAAAAATCATCAGAGCAATGATTTTCCTTACCTATCCTTTGGTTTGGCTGTCTTCTATATTAACAAAATTGCTTTCTAGAGAAAAAACCGTCCTTACTACCAGTAGAGAAGAGATTTCCGCATTGGCCAGTATCGGTACTCAAGAGGGTATTTTTGCTGACAAGGAGAATAAAATAATTCAAAATTTAATCAAACTTAAAAATTTAAAGGTAAAAACAGTCATGACCCCACGGATTGTGGTGGTAACGGCCAATGAGGAAATGACCTTGAAAGAGTTTTTGAAAAACAAGGAGTTCTTACATTTTTCAAGAATCCCAATATTTAAAGGAAATAAAGACAATATTACCGGCTACGTTTTAAGGGAGTTTGTTTTCGAAAAATTAGCTGAGGATCATTTTGATTTAAAGCTTAAAGACATCAGACGTGAAATTTTAATATTTTCAAGTAACATCAGCCTATTTGATGCTTGGGAAGAAATGCTTCAAAAAAAAGAACATATATCTTTGGTGGTAGATGAATATGGTGGAATGGATGGAATTGCCACCCTTGAGGATATCATAGAAACTTTGCTCGGCTTCGAAATAGTAGACGAAAAAGATAAAATAGAAGACATGCAGCAATATGCCATGAAACGCTGGAATGACAAGCAAAAGAAATACAAGATGCTCAAAAATGATGATTAGCCTCTAAGAATAAATAACAATTTTGATATTAAATGACCTTTTCATTTACATGATAATGCTTTCTCTCGGTAATTTCACCTGCATTTTACTACCCTAATTTTATCCTATTATATTTCAAAATCTGACCTAAAAAAGCTTTGGGTATACGTATTGCCTTCTCTTATTCAAATCCTAGGATTGAAAAGCAAGTCAAACTTTTATTTAGTTAAAAAAGCAGGTAGATTAGTAAATAAATGGTGAAATTCACAAAAACTCCTTATCTCTAAAACTGCTCAATATCGAAATACCATGCACCAATTGCTTTTTGATTATATTTCTAAATACATGCCCTTGACTGCAGAGGAAAAAAGTGTCATTCAAGAATTGGACTTGTTCAGGGAAGTAAAAAAAGGCACCATATTGCTCGAGGAAGGGCAACAGTCTTACCTGGGGTATTTTGTACTAAAAGGCTGTATAAGGAAATATTATATTATTGATGGGGAGGAAAAAACCACCAATTTCTTTACAGAATTGCAAGGTGAAGTTCCCGAATGTGCCATTAATAAGAAGCCATCTAACTATTATCTTTCATGTATTGAAGATTCAATAATTTCTGCTTCTACCAGTGAACTGGATGATGAAGTTTTTGCCAGGTTCCCAAGATTTGAATCCCTATGCCG
>NZ_CAXBOC010000405.1:0-5444 GCF_963976465.1 uncultured Cyclobacterium sp.
AGAGGAATTGGATAGTGCAGGGATGCATTATACTTTCTACGATTTAGATGCCAATAAGGAAAAAGAATTGGAGTTGATAGATAAATTAAAAAACCATAAAATTCGGGGGAATGTATCCATCCCTATTCTTGACCTAAATAATAAACAATTAATAATTGGTGCAGACTTCAAGAAGCTGCAAATTGCATTAAAGAAACAAAATTACCCAAAGAAATAAATACCTATTTCAATTGTAATAATGGTGTAGCAGAGGCCTTTAAATCCACTAATCAGCTTTATATAATGAAAGGGGTAAGCAGAAAGTAAAGCCTATGCTTCAATTTAATTGCCATTGCAGGGCAGAAAGCCCCATTGTAACTTGGATTTCTAGTCAGTGAATTATTATTTTTATTGGTGAGGATAAGGTGAAAAAAAGTGCTGTGGGTATTGCTTTAATTCAATGTCAATGTTGAAAGATTATTTAATATTCAGTGTCTCAATATCTTTTATTTCATGGATAGTTGGAATGGTGATCAATGCAGTTTTGATGAAAACGAATCATTACCAAAAACTATCCAAACTTAATTTTATTGAGAACAAAGCCGTAAATAAAAATTTGGGGCTTCCTTATTTCAAATGGATTGTAAAGAACACTCCTTTTAAATTTTTTAATCCAAATATGAAGCTAAAAGCAAAAGTTGTGTATAGCGAATTGGTGAAAATAAGAAAGGAAATGACATTTTCAGAAATAAGCCACTTAGCGGCCTTTTTGTTTGTAGGGGGCTTTGCCTTGGTTAAGGTTGTTTATGGTCAATACCTTTTTTCTTTTGTAATAATGTTGGTCAATGCATTAATGAATCTTTATCCCTCATTACTGCAGCAGGAAAACAAGCGGAGGATTGATCGACTGATGGAGTCTGGCAGGTTTTTTAATTCCTAAACAAAAACCTTGGATCTTAAGGTCGAGGTAAAGATTATCTATAGAGGGAGTTTTTCTTTTTATCTGCAGTTATTTTTTTAACCACTTATTTTTGAGCTGCTTAATCAAAGATTGTCCATTTTTTGGTTTAGGAAAATCATCACCTAGTAAATAGCCGTATGCTTGAAGGGAAGGGGTACTATCAAAAGTGATTTTTAACACTCCCACCATAGGTATAAATAAGACCATACCTGAGATGCCCCACACAGCCCCACCTATTAGGACGGCTAATATAACGGCTAAAACATTTACTTTAACCTTAGCTCCTACCACCAAAGGGGTGATTATATTATTTTCAATAAGTTGAATGCCCCAAAGTACAGCCAATGTGAGAACGGGAGCAAATATGGTGTCAGAAGTCAGGAAGACATAAAAGATCACTAAAATTGAGCTAATGGCCACCCCTATGTAAGGGATTAGGTTGAGTATTGCTATAAATAGAGCGAAGAGTAAATAGTATTTAATGCCGAAAAAATAAAAATACATGCCGGCAAGTAAGGCCACAAGAAAGGTTACTTTTACCATTCCAATCAAATAAGCATGAATCACCTTTCCCGCTTCACCAACCCATTCTAAAATAGCTTCATTTTTTTTGGAAGATACTTTTAATAAAAAAGCCACGAAAAAATCCCTATAATACAATAGTAAAAATATGTATAAAGGGATGATACCGATTAAGGTAATGGACTTACCTGTATTGAAGAGGGTTTCATTCAAATTACCACCGGCAAACCATTCTATAGCTTGCAACTTTTCTCTATTAAGATAATTGTCAATGCCGAAGGTGGTTTGTAATTCAGCCCAATATTTATTCACCTTCTCCTGCAATAATGCATTCATTTCAGGGATATCCGATAGTAGGAGCACCATTTGGTTAATTAGGATGTAGACAATGGCTGCCCCAATGGCTGTCACAAATAAGATGCTTATGGCGATGGCAAAGGGTCTTGGAAATAAGGCGAAAGCAAAAAACACACCCCAGACCAAAGGGACCAAAATAAATGCACCAATATTCATCAGGTATAAAAAGAGCGCAATGGAAATTAGAGCGTAGGCAAAAAATTGTAGAGGATGAAGTTTACTTTCTGACATAGCCGGGTCAATCTTTGTGTCAATAAAAATAAGAATTAGGAAAACGGAAAGCCAGTATAATATTTCTAAATATGGAGATGCTTGGTTTTCACTAATTTAATAACAATTCCATAAAAATTTGCGTATTACTCGTGATTGATGTAATATTGTAAGATCGAAAAGCAGAAGATTGCCACCCTGGCAGTTTCAGAATTGTCTGTATACCTTTTTATACTTATCAAGATACATACCATTTTATCATTTACAAAGTCTTAGAATTTCATTCACGCGTTTTTTATGTATAACATAGAAGAATTAAGAATCAGGCTACTGTCTGAGTTAAAGGAGATCGCCGAGGAGTTGGGGGTAAAAAACTTTAAATCTTTGAAAAAAGAAGATTTGGTTTATGCCATTTTGGATCAGCAAGCCATTACTCCGGAGAAATCCCTACCAAGAAAAAAACCTTCCAAAGTAGAAGTGGAAGTTGAAAAGGATACAACCGGAGCAGATAGCAATAAAAAAGCTATCAAGCCTGTAAGTGAGGAGAAACCAAAGTTTAAAAGGCAAAATGTAACAAAAGTTACGAAAGAAAATACTGAAGATTCGGACAAAAGTACTAAGCCTTCCAGAGCTCCCAAACCCAAGGAGAAATCGGTAAAAGCAGAAGAAAGCTCTCCCAAAGCTGAAGAAAAAGCCAACAGTCAAGCATCAAAAAAACAGGAAAATAACGAAAAACAGGCAAAGGATAAATCCAATTATAAAAAATCCAACGAGCCAGTTAAAGGGGAGGACAATAAAGGTAGAAGCTTTAGGCCTAGAAGAAGAGCTGTAGTAGATATAGAAGATGCTAAAAGCAATTCAGAGGCTTCAGCTCCAGCGTCCAAGGAGCAAGAGTTTACCAAAAGGAAGCCCTCTAAAGAGGTGGCTGAGGAGCAATCAACTTCAGAGAAACCTTATAACCCCAAGAGAAAACCCTCTGTAACCATTAAAGATTTTGATGGGATAATAGAAAATTCCGGAGTCCTTGAAATCATGTCTGATGGATATGGCTTTTTACGCTCTTTGGATTACAATTACCTCGCATCACCGGATGATATTTATGTGTCTCCATCTCAAATTAAGCTTTTTGGCCTTAAAACCGGAGATAATATCCAAGGTCAAATCAGACCCCCAAAAGAAGGTGAAAAATATTTTGCTTTGCTAAAGGTAGGAACCGTCAATGGAAAAACTACTGATGAAATAAGGGATAGGATTCCTTTTGAATACCTCACTCCTTTGTTTCCTGAAGAGCGTTTGAGCCTAACCACTACCCATGATAATTTATCCACCAGGATCGTTGATCTTTTTGCACCAATTGGAAAAGGTCAAAGGGGGATGATTGTGGCACAACCTAAAACAGGAAAGACAGTGCTTTTGCAAAGAATTGCCAATGCAATTGCAGAAAATCATCCTGAGGTTCACCTGATGATTCTTTTGATCGATGAAAGACCGGAAGAGGTGACGGATATGGCACGTTCTGTTAAAGCGGAGGTAATTTCTTCAACTTTTGATGAACAAGCTGAAAGACATGTGAAGGTGGCCGCTTTGGTTTTAGAAAAAGCCAAAAGGATGGTAGAGTGTGGACATGATGTGGTCATACTCCTTGATTCCATTACAAGGCTAGCCAGGGCGCACAATACTGTGGTGCCTTCCTCAGGCAAGATTTTGTCTGGTGGAGTGGATGCAAATGCCTTACATAAACCAAAACGTTTCTTTGGTGCTGCCAGAAATGTGGAAAATGGTGGATCACTTACCATTATTGCCACTGCACTCGTGGAAACAGGTTCTAAAATGGATGAGGTGATCTTTGAGGAATTTAAAGGAACGGGCAATATGGAACTATCTCTGGATAGGAAGCTTTCAAACAGAAGAATTTATCCTGCCATTGATGTGCCTGGTTCAGGTACCAGAAGAGAAGATTTATTGATGGACAAAGAAGAAATGCAACGTGTGTGGATTCTACGCAAAATCATGTCTGATATGACCTCTCAGGAAGCCATGGAATTTTTACTCCAAAGAATGAAAGGTACTCGAGACAATGCCGAATTTTTGGTAAGCATGAATAGTTAGACAGGATAATAGATCTATTGTTCAAAAAATAGGAGCCTAATTAGCTCCAAATAGAAGCTCGTTTTATACGGGCTTTTATTTTTTTTTAAACCTATAAAACCGCTTTTTAGATATAAATAATTGAATATTATAATTTTTTCACCTTTGTTTTACCTTCATTTAACCTCCAAAATATCGCATTGATCGAATAAGACACCAATTGGCCATAGTCCTGGGTACTTTTATACTGTTATAAAAACAAACAGCTATGAAAGTTTTTTTTAATTCCACTCAGCTTCTTAAAATAGTTTCTTTATTTATCCTTACCGTCGCTTTTGGCTTGGTGACAGGAAATATCTATTCGCAGGACTTTGTTAGTGTGAAGGATGGAGAATGGAAAGCAGATAATACTTGGGAAAGTTCTTCAAACTGCTCTAAATGGAGTAATGTGAGTGATGGACAACCTCCTGTGTCTAAGAGCTGGGGTTGTGAAGTAACTGTCGTAATTAATCATGAAGTTACCTATAGTGGCAATATTTCAGGTTTTGGAAGCGGTGTTTTTACTAGCCTTGAAATTGGCCCCAACGGAAAATTAATTTTTGAAGACAATATTACCATCAATGGGGGCGGGTCAGAACCAGAAATAGTCTTAGCTGAAGGTGCTGAATTGGTGGTTAATGGAAAATTCGATATTGATAGAGGGGTTGAAATCATAGTTCCAAATAATGCAAAATTGACCATTAACAATTTTGAAATCGGTGACAATAAACCTGTTATTATCATAGAAGAAGGCGCCATGTTGATAGTCGATGGTGAAACACATGTCAGGAGTAAAAGTACATTAAATGTATTAGGGCAATTTCAAACAGGAGAACTTAATTATTCATCGGGAGGTGAAATCAACATTGGTTCCAAAGATTTTTCAGGTGTAGTAACTGTTTCAGGAAACATGTTGATTGGAAATGGCGATTTGAAAATGTACAATAGCAGTACTTTGATGGTAGGAGGGACTTCTTCAACGGGAAGTAGTGGATCGATTAAAATAGAAGACAATGCAAATATTAGGTTGATAGGAGATGTGGAAATGGGACGAGGGGGATCAATGACCTTAAAGGATAAGGCTGAATTTTCTTTTGAATCAAAATTTTTTACTAGCGGGGGAGCAAAAATTGAGCTAAATGACAATGCTAGAGGAACTGTTCACGATGAAGTTATCATGACAAATGGTAAATTATCCTTAAACAATAAAAGTGAGCTAATGCTGGGAAGTACTTTTACTGCTACTAATGGCGCAAAAGTAGTGGCTAAAGATGATGGTGCTATGTTT
>NZ_CAXBOC010000406.1:0-5438 GCF_963976465.1 uncultured Cyclobacterium sp.
TTTGCACTTGACAAGTCAGTTTCTAAAATTGAAGAGGCTGTACTCAAGGCATTGGAGATCGCTCCTCCGGAACTTTCTGCTGACATTTATGACAATGGTATCCACTTAACAGGAGGAGGAGCTTTGTTGAAAGGTTTGGATCGAAGGTTACATCAGAAAACCAAGCTGCCCATACACATAGCCGAGGATCCATTGAGAGCCGTGGTGAGGGGTACAGGAAACGCCTTGAAAAATATCAACCAATTCAGAACCGTTCTCATGACTTAAAAAGAAGATGCAACAAATCTTTCTATTTTTATATAGACTAAGGGCATTTATTCTTTTTCTGATTCTGGAATTACTGGCATTGGGGATTATTTTCACGCATAATTCACCACAGGGAGCAGTTTATTTTAATAGTAGCAATAAATTTACGGGGCGATTATTGTCTTCAAAAAACAATATTGTCTCTTATTTTACCCTTAATTCCACCAATAAAGCCTTGGCTGAAAAAAATGCCTCTTTGCTTAATCGGTTGGATAAGATGACTACCATTTCTGATTCCGCTTATTTCAATTTAGACAGTTCCTTTAGTAATCATTTCAACTTCTGGTCGGCTAGAGTGATTAATAATTCTATCAACCTAAGTCAAAATTATATCACGTTAAATAAAGGCAGTTTAGATGGTGTGGAGGAAGGCATGGGCGTTTTCAATGAACAAGGAATTGTTGGTCGGGTAAAAGGTACGAGCAGTCATTTTTCTTCTGTAATATCTCTGCTACACACTGACCTTCTGATTTCATCTAAAATAAAGAAGTCCGAAGTCTTTGGCTCTACAAAATGGGATGGGGTAAACTCCAATGAAGCAAAACTGCTATACGTGCCCCGTCATGTAAAGGTGGAACCGGGACTGGAAATTGTGACTTCAGGATACAATGCAGTTTTCCCTGAAGGCTTGCCCATAGGTAAAGTGAAGGATGTTTCCCAAGGAAGCGAGACCAATTATCTAGATATTACGATTAGTTTAGGAGCAGACTTTAGTAAACTCAACTTCGTATATCTGGTGAAGAATGATCTCCGTGAAGAAATAGATAGTTTGGAAATGGAAATGGTGACCCCTAATCAATGACAACAGTTAAAATACTCAAGTATAGCTTAAGCTTTTTTATTTACTTTCTGGTCCAGGTATTTATCCTGAAGGATCTGGTCCTATTTGGTTATGCATTTAGCTTTTTATACGTATTTTTCCTTCTCAACCTGCCCCATGAAGTGCCCACAATCCCGTTATTGTTAATAGGTTTTTTCTTGGGCTTGCTAATCGATTTATTTTATGACAGTTTCGGAATTCATGCCGCTAGCACTGTGTTTCTGGCTTTTGTACGGAATACCTGGATTAAAGTGATCATGCCCACAGGAGGGTATGATGATAACGTCCCTCCTACTTTATTAAATATGGGAATAGGCTGGTACATTTTTTATAGTTTACCGCTAATCCTTATTCACCATTTTATATTTTTTTATATTGATAGTTTAGGAACACAATTGTACCTCCCGCTCGTTATAAGAGTATTGAGCAGTCTGGTTTTCACATTTCTATTGGGAACCATCGTTCAGGCAATATTTTACAAAAAAGAAAGGGTAGTATAAATGTACACAGGTAGGTCTTTAGTCGTTGCCATAACCATTGGGGTAATTGCCTTAATTTTATTGGGTAAATTATTTTTGATACAAGTAACGGATGATAGCTATCTAAGAAAAGCAGAACGAAATGCCATTCAGAGAGTAGTCGACCACCCTTACCGGGGCCTGGTGTATGACAGGAATAATTCTTTAATGGTATTCAATGATCCTGTATTTGATCTAATGGTTATCCCAAAAGATTTTAGCCTGAAAGACACCACCAGATTTTGTGAGTTATTTGAAATAGAAAAAGAAAGCTTAATAGAAAATTTCACTGCTGCAAAAAAATATTCCTGGGTTAAGCCATACCCATTAATCAAACAAATTTCTAAAGAGGATTTTGCCAAAGTTCAAGATTTTCTAATCGATTATAAAGGCCTGTTTGTAATGACCAGGTCTGTTCGTTCTTACCCGAGATCTTCAGCAGCAAATGTCCTGGGCTATATTGGAGAAATTAGTGGTTCTCAACTTTCCCGAGACAGTAGCAACTATTATGTCCAAGGTGATTATGTTGGTCACAGTGGAATCGAATCTTATTATGAACCCGAACTCCGTGGTAAGAAAGGCGTAAAATACAAATTGGTCAACGTAAGAGGAATAGAAAAAGGGGCCTTTAAAAATGGAGACCTAGACACCCTATCCCTACCAGGTGAGAACCTTCAGTCTACCATAGACTTAAACTTACAACTTTATGGTGAACACCTTATGGAAGGTAAACGTGGCTCAGTGGTGGCCATCGAGCCCAAGACCGGAGAGATTCTTTCCATCATTTCGGCCCCCTCTTATGACCCCAATGTACTTACCGGAGCAAAGTTTGGAGAAAACTATGAAGTTTTGAACAAAGACCCGGAAAAACCACTATTTAATCGGCCAATCATGGCCATGTACCCTCCGGGTTCAATATTTAAGATTGTACAATCCCTAATCGGCCTTCAAGAGGGAATCATTACGCCAAACACAACTTTTGCTTGTAACAAGGCATTGGTCAATTGCCACAATCACCCCTCTCCTGTAAACCTTTTTGGAGCCATCAGAAATTCGTGCAATCCCTATTACCATCAAGCATTTAGGCAGGTAATCAATCAGGAAGTTTCCTCCAACACCTATACGGATACGCAAATAGGATTGGACAAATGGAGAGAATCTGTGCTAAAATTTGGGTTGAGCAATCGACTTGGAATAGATACTCATGGTGAAAAATCAGGCTCAATCCCTTCAAGTGCCCTCTATGATAAAATTTATGGGAAAGGGCGTTGGAAATATTCAACCATTTACTCTTTGTCTATTGGGCAGGGTGAAATGTTGGTTACGCCGCTTCAAATGGCAAATCTTGCAGCCATTTTTGCCAATAAGGGCTATTATTTTACGCCTCATTTAATTAAGGCCATCGACGATGATCCCTCCAGAATACCTGATAAGTTTAAAGAAAAAAGAGATTCCGGAATTGATGCCAAACATTTCGATTTAATACAGAATGCAATGGCCGAGGCGCTATATGGCACTGCTACCAGGGCCATAATGGAAGATATTGAAATCGCCGGAAAGACCGGGACAGCCCAAAACCCTGCAGGAGAAGACCATTCGGTTTTTATTGCTTTTGCTCCCAAAGATGATCCGAAAATTGCCATTTCAGTCTATGTGGAAAATGCAGGATGGGGAGGAAGAGCAGCGGCAAGTACTGCGAGCCTTTTGATAGAAAAGTACCTGACAGGGGAAATCAATAGACCGGAATTGGAGGAATATGTGCTAAAAGGAGATTTTATTTACTAAGTGAGACAGAAAGACACCAATTTACATAAAATAGACTGGGTAACCATTGGGCTATATTTTGCACTTGTTTTCATCGGCTGGCTAAATATCTATGCTGCAGTATATGATGAACAAAACGCCACATCCATTTTTGACTTTTCAATAAATTCAGGGAAACAATTGATTTGGATTGGGACGGCCGTTATATTGATCATTATCATTATGGTAGCAGACTACCGACTATTCCACAACCTTAGCCTGGTATTGTATGCTGTTTTTATCCTTATACTTTTGCTCACCCCTTTTATAGGTAAAGAGATCAATGGCCAAAGGGCTTGGTTTGAACTGGGGATTTTCAGGTTGCAGCCGGCAGAGTTTACCAAATTTGCCACAGCATTGGTTTTGGCCAAGTTAATGGAAAACCCAAGCTTTGATTTAAGCAAACTTAAAGATCAAATGAAAGCTGTAGGGCTGATCTTTCTTCCTATTGCGCTTATCCTACTTCAGCCTGATACAGGTACAGCCATGGTCTACAGTGCTTTTTTTATCATGCTCTATAGGGAAGGCATGCCTCAGAAGTACTATGTTATCGGCTTGGCTTTGGTGGGTTTGACAATTCTTACCCTCGCCATTGAAAACAATCTTTATCTATTTGGAAGCATTGCTGCCCTTATTCTCTTACTGATAATATTGAGTAAAAAGTCGTGGAAAAATGCTTTGGGATTTCTTCTATTAGGCTGCATCATGACTGCCTACGCATTAAGTCTGGACTATGTAGTAGAAAAGCTCCCTGATCATCAACAAAACAGAATCATGGTATTGTTTGATCCGGGTGTAGACCCTTTGGGTGTGGGTTGGAATGTTACTCAATCTAAAATCGCCATTGGTTCCGGAGGTTTATTTGGGAAGGGTTATCTGGAAGGCACACAGACAAAATTTGACTTTGTACCTGAACAGCATACAGACTTTATTTTCTGTACCTTGGGAGAGGAATTTGGATGGATAGGCAGCCTGGTTATGATTTCCTTATTTGTGGCTTTATTGCTTCGGCTCGTCTTTCTGGCAGAAAGACAGAAAACACGCTTTTCAAGGATTTATGGGTATTGTGTGGTCAGCTTATTGTTTTTCCACTTTACGATCAATATAGCCATGACCATCGGCCTATTTCCTGTAGTAGGTATTCCCCTTCCATTTTTCAGTTATGGCGGATCTTCTCTTTGGTCATTTACTATATTGCTATTTATCTTCATTAAGCTTGACTCCAATAGAATTCAAATACTTGGAAGGAGTTACTAGGGGTGAAGCTAAACTTTGACAGCCTTCCTTTGCAATTAAAGACCTTATTGGCAAAGTTAATGCAGCTGAATACATTTGCTCTCTTTTGTATAAATGCATGCTATTTTGGCGGTACTGTTCTCCTTAAACAATACCGCCAAAATTATTCTCCACCTTGATTAGTCTGTTTTATCTAAGAAAGTTAAAAGCTTTTCCTAAGTAGCTGCAGTGTTTCCTAAGAGTAAAAAAAGCCCTCCTGCTAAAGCTGCACCAAGGAGAGGGCCTACAATAGGCACCCAACTGTAACTCCAATCGGAGCCACCTTTTCCCTTAATCGGCAGTAATTGATGCATGAACCTAGGCCCCAGGTCTCTGGCCGGGTTGATGGCATAACCAGTGGTACCACCTAAGGAAAGACCTATTACCCAAACTAAAAAGGCGACAGGCAAAGCGCCTATGGAACCCAAGCCAATGGGAGTGCCATTTCCATCATCTATAACCGGACCGGTGGAATAAAGAATAACAATAATAAGTACAAAAGTACCAACCACTTCAGAAATAAAGTTTGAAGACAAATTCCTAATAGCCGGAGCTGTGCCAAATGGAGCGAATTTTAACCCGGGGTCCTCAGTAATATCAAAATGATCCTTATATATCAAATAAGCCACTCCGGCCCCGAGCATTGCGCCCAACACCTGGGCCAAAACATAGCCGGGAAGCAACTCCCAACCAAAATCACCTACAACTGCCAAAGC
>NZ_CAXBOC010000407.1:0-5417 GCF_963976465.1 uncultured Cyclobacterium sp.
TATCTCATGTTTATCATTTGAATAGGACAAGAGGTTCATTATTTTTAATGCTACCCTTCCGGTAAACAATTTTATTGTGATTGATAGTGAGGGCAGAGAAAAACATACTGATTTTGAAGTAGTATCTGATTCTGATGGCTTTGTAGTGATCCAAGCACAAGATTTGGACCCGGGTGCTTACACAGTTGAAATAGAAGATAGGTTTCAATGCAACGGTAGAGAAAGCTTTGAAATTGTCATACCTGAACCCATGGTTGCTGATGAAACTGTTAAACATGTTACATGCTTTGGAAATAATGATGGAGAAATTAGTCTTTTAATTGACGGTGGTTGGTCATCTCCTTTTCCCAAAAGCCACCGTGATGAATGGGCTAATTATGAAATAACATGGTTTGACGATAAAGAAAATGAAGTTAAATCAGTAAACAACTCTTTTGTTAGCCTGAGAGGTGCAATTATAGGAGTAGAAAGCAAAGTTTTCAACTTGCCACCAGGTGATTATTATGCGAAAATTCAAGATAAGGGAAGGTTGTATGATATCGCCGGTACTGCCCCGCTGGTTTGTGAAAAAACTACCGGTTGGATAACTGTTGAAGGCCCTCAACCATTAACCTTTTCAGAAACCATTGAAAATATATCTTGCAATGGCATGGCCGATGGAAGTATTAGCATAAAGCCTCAAGGAGGTACTCCGGAATATACGATAGAATGGTTTAAAGGAAATTTTGACAACATAAACTCCCCCGTATCAGGAGAATTGCCCTCTTTCCCCCTCAATGCAGAGGAAAGTGAATTGTCTAGACATGGCTTAGAGTCCGGGAAATACGCTGTAATGATAACCGATCAAAATGGATGTACGGTAGCAAATAATTATACAATCAATGAGCCAACACCTTTAACCTTAACAGAATTAAGTGATCTCAGAGAAGATGTGAGGTGTTTTGGTGAAGAAGCAGGCACCATAGCAATTCAATTATACGAAAACACACCCACCCCATTTTCAATAGAGGTTTTTAGAAATGGGGATCCTTACAGGTCACTAGGTCCTATAAACAATGTGGATTCTGACACCCTCTATTTTAGGAATTTAAAGGCAGGGACTTATGATTTTAGAATTGAGGACAACCAAGGATGTGATTTCTTTTTGGAAGGAATATTAATCGATGAACCGGAAACAGGCTTACTAATTCAGGATACCCTTGTATCCAATTACAATGGATATCAGGTCTCATTTCCGGGAGCAAATGATGGCAGCATTGCCCTGAAAATAGTGGGTGGGGAAGGTGATTATAAATACGAGTGGAAAGGGCCCGATGGCTTTGAGGCAAACAGCAAAGACATCAGCAACCTAAGCCCCGGAGAATATACATTTATTGTAACGGATGATAACAATTGTACCGCACGTTTGGCTTCCATTATCCTAGAAGCTCCACACCCCTTGACTTTGACACCCAACATTCCTGAGATAAATGGCTTTCAGATCAGTTGTAATGGAGCTGCCACCGGAAGCATTAAACCAAACGCAGCAGGAGGAACAGGAAATTACACCTATAGCTGGTCGGGTCCGGACAACTTTTCTTCCGCAGAGAGCAACTTAGAAAACCTATCTGCAGGTTTTTACTCCTTGACACTAACCGATGATAATGGGGCAACCATCCAAGCTACTTACAAACTTTCTGAACCCAATGAATTGATCCTATCTGAGCCCGAAGATTTAAGAGTTCCAGTGGCCTGTTTTGGTGAGCACAATGGGGCATTCACCCTATTGATAGATCAAGCCTCAATGGCTCCTTATACCCTTACTTTAGGAATCATGGGCGACGAAAAAGCAATCAGGTCCATCCCCAACTTTAACAGTAATGACCATACTTTTGGCCAACTACCAGGAAACCTTTACTGGGTAACCGTTGAAGATGCCAATGGCTGTATTAAAACAATAGAAAACATATTGGTTGAGCAGCCGGAAACAGGCTTAGAAATCAGCAATATACAATTGTCAGATTATAATGGTTATGAAATCACCTGTGCAGGAGGTTCAGATGGGGCTATCTCCTTCAATATTTCCGGAAATCAAGGTAGTTTAACTTATAACTGGACAGGTCCAAATGGTTTTACCTCCACCAGTACACAGTTGGAAGGCCTGGAAGCAGGAAGCTATCATGTTTTAATAACAGATGAAAATGGCTGTTCACTACAGAGAGACTTTGACCTCAAATCTCCGCTCCCACTGTTAGTTGAAGAGGAAGTATCAGACTATAATGGATTTGGAGTGCATTGTAATGGTGGAAATGAAGGATATATATATTTGGATATTTCCGGAGGATCGGGCAGCAATCAAATAAAATGGGAAGGACCAAATGGCTTCAGTTCAGAAAATGACAGCTTAAAAAACATTTTACCGGGTAATTACCAGGTCACCGTTACAGACATCAATGGCTGCGAAATCAGTAGAAGTTATACGCTTACAGAGCCTCAGGGACTTGAAATAGAAGAGTTAGCAGACCAGAGAACCAATATTTCTTGTTTTGGACAAGAAACTGGCATATTGGCTGCAGGCATTACACGTACTTCTGCAGGGCCATATAAGTATGAATTATTAAATGAAGATGGAGCCATTTTAGAAACATCTCCTCCAACCACAGAACGAGATTGGTTTTTCAAGAACCTTACTGCCGGCATGTATGCGATAAGGGTAATTGATGCCAACAACTGTTTTAAGGAGATTGACCAACTAGAAATCACCCAACCTCAAGCCGGATTGACCATAGATAAAGTCGAAGTTTCCACTTTTAATGGATATAATATCAGTTGTTTTGAAGCAGCAGATGCCCGGATAGAGGTTACAACTTCCGGAGGTTCAGGAAACTTAAAATTTGAGTGGTCAGGACCGAATAATTTTAAAGCCTTTACTTCTACCATTGAAAATTTAACTCCCGGAGATTACCATCTTACCATTACTGATGAAAATGGTTGCGAAGCACTAACAGAATTGATAAACATCAAGCAACCCGAGCCCTTATTGATCACTCCCAAGGTTAAAGTCAATAATGGTTTTGAAATCAGTTGTTATGGGGCCAATGATGGGCAAATTGCATTGAATATTTCAGGGGGAAGTGGAAAGTACAGTATAAACTGGTCAGGACCGGAGGGTTTTACCTCCAATGCAGCAGTAATAAATGACCTTTTGCCTGGAAATTATCTGGTAAAAGTGAAAGATGAAAATGGTTGTGAGATAAGTGAGCGTATTTCCATCAAAGAGCCTAAACCTCTATCCATCAGTTTAAATGATAAAACAAATGTCTCCTGCCATGGAGCACCAACCGGCAGCCTATCTTTTATTGTCTCCGGTGGAATAGCTGGTAGTTATCAATACCAATGGACTAAAGATGGGGAACCCTTTGATCTAAATTCACCCAGTGCGGATGGACTATATTCAGGCACTTACCAACTTACTGTCCATGATGGCAATGGCTGTCAAGTCAGCAGCTCAGCCATTAACATTACTCAACCTACCGCTCCCTTGGAAGTATCAATGGAGCATACGGAGGTATCCTGCTATGGCGCCAATGATGCCAACCTTTCCCTAGCTATAACCGGAGGTGTCAAACCTTACCAAGTCAAATGGAATACCGGAGAAGATAATAGATTTTTTGAAGGAATAGGTCCCGTAACAGATGCCGCTGGCTGTGTAGTCTCCAAAGAAACCCGCATTAAGGAAGTCCCGGTATTTAAGGTAGATCCTGTTGTCAATGAGATTTCTTGTTATGGTGCTCAAAACGGAAGCATTCAGCTAAACCTAGAAGGAGGTAAAGCCCCTGTAACTGCTATTTGGGAACATGGCCCGGAACAATCGGCGATTTATAACCTAAAACCGGGAGTTTACAAGGTCTTCTTAAAAGATGCCAACAACTGTACCATTGAAAGGACATTTAATTTGATTGAACCTAAACCTTTGGTAGCAATAGGTCAGGTTGAGGATGCTTCCTCTTGCCAAAATGGTCAAAGTGGAAAAATATCGCTTGAGGTATCAGGTGGCAGAGCTCCTTATAGTTACAGGTGGAGCAATGGCGAGACCAGCCCCACGGTTTCCAACCTGACCAATGGTACCTATACAGTTGATATTACAGATCAATCAGGGTGCTATGTAAGTCAAACTTTCAAAGTAAAACGACCTGACCCACTCACCATTAGCTTGACAAATACAATAAACTCCCAATGTGAACCGAAAGAAATCTTAGAGATCAATGAGCTACATATTGAAGGTGGGGTTGCTCCTTATATTATCCAGTGGAGCAGTGGAGAGGTTTTTGAAGATGGTTACCGGATGGAGGCCAATGCACCCGGAAACTATCAGGTGACAGTGACCGATAGCAAGGGTTGTGTACAGACCCAAAGTTTCAAAGTTCAAAACGATGTCATATTGGTAAAAGGCGAATATTTATCTGAGTCATTCCCCTTATACGGAGAAAATTTGGTCAACTTTGATGTTCAATTTATCAACAAAAGCAATGGAAATATTGGTTTATATTATTGGGATTTTGGAGATGGAAATACTTCATATGAAGCCTCTCCTAAATACCGTTACAAGCTTCCCGGAACTTATCAAGTCACCTTAATAGCTACGGATATTTGGGGTTGTGAAACCAGCACTTCTTTTCCGATTAAAATCACTGATTTTTTCTTAGCAACTCCTAATGTATTTAGTCCTAACGGTGATGGCCTTAATGATTATTTTTTCCCCAAGTTTTTGAACATCAATAGTCTATCGCTAATAATAATGAACACCTGGGGAGAAATCTTGTACCAATCATCGGACATAAATGATAAAGGCTGGGACGGTACTTTCCGTGGCCAAAAAGCCGTTCCGGGCAATTACGTTTTTAAATTAAATTACACCACCGCAGACGGAAGAAATTTTAGTGAAACCGGTGCATTCATGCTTTTAGAATGAGAAATATTAAATTTATAATGCTGTTTGTAAGTTCCTTTTTATCTAATTCTATAGATTTATTGGCACAGGATTTTCAATTTACACAGTTTTACGCAGCCCCGCTTAACCTTAGCCCTGCTTTTGCAGGAGCTATGGAAACTACTCGAATAGGCGTCAATTATAGAAAACAATGGCCTGGATTGGGTTATGATTTTACCGCTTCAGGCGTCTACTATGATAACTTTATAGATGAGACCAATGTTGGTTTCGGTTTTTCTGCCTCCCAATTTTCTGAGTCATTGCTAAAGATCAGATCAACCGATATTGCCGGATACCTTTCTTACAAATTATTGCTAGACAATGAAAGCTTCCTAAGGTTTGGAGGTCAGTTGGGCCTTGTCAATAGAAGTTTAACTTTACAGGAAATGGTCTTTGGAGATCAAATTGATCTTTTGAATAGAACAGTAAATTCTGCAACTATGGACCA